>NZ_RXPT01000009.1:0-238300 GCF_003965585.1 Enterobacter sp. WCHEn045836 | reverse complement strand
CGCTATCGTAAGGCATACCATTCCTTATGCTTCAACGGGTTGGCCATTGCACCCAAAATATCGGAAATCACGTTAACAATAATCACCAGCGAACCAATCACCATCACGCCGGCCGATATGGCAGCGTAATCCTGCTGACGAATAGCGTTAATCAGCCAACGTCCAAGACCCGGCCAGCTAAAGACCATCTCGGTGATCATCGCCAGAGTCAGCATGGTCGAAAACTGCAGCCCAAGACGCGGGATGACCGGCGGGAGCGCGTTGTGCAGGACATGACGACGCAGGATCGTCAGGCGAGAGAGTCCCCGCGTGGCAGCCGCTTTGACATAGTTCTGATCAAACACGTCCATGGTGCTCAGGCGCATCAGACGGATGACTTCTGTGGTGGGTGCCACCGCAAGTGTCAGCACCGGCAATACCATATGACGCAGGGCGCTGACGATCATTTCATGACGCCAGACGGAGTCAGACAGCCATGCATCTATAATGGCAAATCCGGTTACCGATTTAACCGTGTAAAGCAGATCAAAGCGGCCCGATACCGGCAGCCAGCCCATCGTCAGCGAGAAGAACATCGTCAGCAACAGCGCCAGCCAGAAGACCGGGATAGAAAAACCGAGCAGGGCGAGGGCGCTGATAAATTTATCCTGCCATTTGTTGCGATAAATCCCCGCCAGCATGCCTACCGGAATACCGACCATCAGGGCGAAGCCGAAGGCCAGAATACAGAGCTCCATCGTGGCCGGAAAAACCTCTTTCAACTGCTCAGAGATAAGCTGTCCGTTGATACTGGAGACGCCAAAATCCCAGTGCAGCAGGCCGTTAAACCAGAACAGCCAGGCATCCCACAGCGACGACCCCTGAAGCGGGGCGTGCGGCGTAAAATAGCTCAGACTGAAGCCAACAAAGGTCAGTAAAAAGAGGGTCACCAGCAGCAACAGGAGTCGACGCAAGGTAAAAATAATCATGGTTTTTTCACCTCTTGTTCTTTTTCGCGGGCAACCCCGGCGAAGGAGGCGTTGCCGAACGGGCTCAACACCAGGCCTTTAATATCGTAACGATAGGCCTGCAGACGCAGGGAAGAGGCCAGCGGCAGCACGGGCAGATCCTGAGCCAGGATCTTTTGTGCTTCATCATAGGCATCAATGCGTGACGAGAGCTGTTGTGACGCCAGTGCTTTTTGCAGTACGGCGTCGAACTCACGGTTACACCAGTGAGCGTAGTTGGTCTGCGAGTTTATTGCCGCGCAGCTCAGTAACGGACGGAAAAAACTGTCCGGGTCGTTACTGTCGGTCGCCCAGCCCGTCAGGGTTAAGTCATGGTTCATGTCCATTAACCGTGCTTCCTGGAAACGCCCCTCAACCGGTACGATGATCACTTTTACCCCTACCTGCGCCATATCGGCCTGCAGCAGCTCGGCGGTTTTCAGCGGGCTTGGGTTCCAGGCCTGAGAGCTGGTCGGCACCCAAAGTTGCAGCGTCAGGTTTTCAGCCCCCAGGGCTTTAAGCTGTTCGCGCGCTTTTGCGGGATTGTATTCGGTGATTTTGGCTTCACCGTCATACGCCCACGAAGCGCGCGGTAAAATAGAGGCAGCGGTTTCCGCGGTGCCGTAATAAATCGACTGCATCAGACGCTGGTTGTTAATGGCCAGCGCAAGCGCGTGACGGACGGCCGGGTTATTCAGCGGCGGCTTATCGGTGTTAAAGGCGAGGTAGGCAATGTTCATGCCCGGGCGCAGCGTCAGACGCAGGCGCGGATCGTCACGTAAAATGGTGAGCTGACTGGCGGCAGGCCAGGCCAGCACGTCGCATTCGCCGGTCAGCAGTTTCGACAGTCTTCCCGTTCCGCCAGAACCCAGGTCGACCACTACCTGCGGCATCAGCGGCGTGCCGCGCCAGAAGTGCTCATGGCGCTGCAGACGAATGTATTGCCCGGCGCGGTATTCGGCCAGCTGGAACGGACCGGTGCCCACTGGCTGGCGGTCAAGCAGCTCCTGACGATCCTGCTTGTTCAGCTTTGCCGCGTACTCAGCAGACATGACGGACGCATAGTGGGTGGCCAGATGCCAGAGGAAAGAGGCATCCGGGCGCGTCAGAGAAAATTCGACCGTCCGGTTATCCAGTTTACGCACGCTTTTAACGGTGTCGGCAAACTGCAGGCTGTCGAAATAGGGGAAATTCCCCCCGTTGACGTTATGCCACGGATGATTGCGGTTGAAGATCCGCTGGAACGTAAAGACCACATCGTCTGCATTCAGTTTGCGCGTAGGGGTAAACCACGGCGTATGCTGAAACGCAACGTCATCACGCAGACGGAAACGGTAGGTTGCGCCGTTGTCCAGCACTTCCCAGCTTTCCGCCAGTTCAGGAACCAGACGGTAGGTGTACGGATCAACATCAAGCAGACGATCATAAAGCTGAGCGGCAAGGGTATCCACAATCAGGCCGCTGCCCGCTTTCTGCGGGTTGAAGGTATCAACCTGGCCGCTGACGCAGTAGACGAAGCCGCTGTCACGAATATCAGGCTGCTCAGCCAGCTCGGGTGCAGCGAAGGCCTGGCTACTGAACAGACTGAGTGCAAAAAAGGACGATAAGACCAGACGCATAATTTTTAAGGTATTGTATGTTAAGTGGCTATCTTACTAATATTAAACGAAATTATCCAGTGTCGTTTATCCCTGAGGGCATCCTGGGGGCAGTAGCGCTTGCAGTCGCTCATTCAGCATACCAACCTGATCGGCGTTCATACCGACTCTCCACTTTGAATATACCTCATTAACCATCTTAGCATTTTCATGCCCTGTCTGACTCGCGATAAACGAAGGATTCGCCCCGACAGACCGTATGCGGTTAGCAACTGCGTGCGTGATTGGCTGATGGAACTCACGGCAGACATCTTCCTGTTACCTCGCGATGCGATATTGAGTGGGCAATAAAACCCCATAATAAAGTGCGCGCTGTTTATCTTGTGCAAGCAGGATGCGATAGCGTGAATTATTATTGAGGCGATGCATTATAATAAGAAATATTCACTAAACGTATTCTTGTTTAATTAATGGTTGCGTTGCGAGTAACGTTGATTTATATACTGCTCCTCTGATTCTGCAATTTGGCAGGGCGAAAGGAAAAAAGAATAAAATGAATCGTCATAACATCTAAGAAAATTACAGTTTTCTGTTGGGGCATACCGATCGGCACTGCACCTGGTTGTCTGCTTTTTTATATTTATTGTTAAATCTTTTTCATCATGAACGTCTCGCGTCTTTCTCATGGCATGAGAATTGACCAAAACATCAGAGGGTTAGGGGTGATTGAACCTTTGGGGCTAATTAAGAATTTTGCACGCGTTCGCACACGCATATTCGTGACGATTGCGTTTTTCTCATCGGTCATAAATATACTGATGCTGGCGCCATCTATTTATATGTTGCAGGTTTACGATCGCGCGCTGTCATCCGGGAATACCACAACGCTTTTTATGTTGACGCTGCTGGTGTTATTTATGTTTGCCGTCATGGCACTCCTTGATTACGCGCGTGGCATCGTTATCATCCGATTGGGTAATCAATTTGATAATGCGCTTTCGCCTGCACTCTATACCGCTGCATGTGAAAGTAATCTCGTTAAGCACAGCCCGAATGCCGGGCAGGCTATCAGCGACCTCACCGTTATACGCCAGTTTGTTACCGGCCCGGCGTTATTTGCGGTTTTTGATTCCATTTGGTTTCCCGTGTATCTCGGCGTTATTTTCCTTTTTAACACGTGGCTCGGGGTGTTCTCGCTTTCAGGCGCATGTCTGCTGCTGGCCCTGGCGTTTATCAACGAAAAAACGACGCGTCAGCTTTTGAATGAAGCCGGGGGGTATTCCTTGATCTCAAACCACCAGGCTAACAGCTCCTTACAATCTGCCGAGACGCTGCATGCCCTGGGGATGACTGACAACGTTAAGGCGCGCTGGTGGCGTGGACACCAACAGTTCCTTTATTGCCAGAGCGCGGCCAGTGAACGCGCTGTATTAATGTCTGCCGTCACCAAAACCGTACGTATGGCGCTTCAGTCCCTGATGTTGGGGCTGGGCTGCTGGCTGGCGATTCTGGGAGACATCTCGCCGGGTATGATGATCGCGGGGTCAATTTTGCTCGGAAGAGCGCTGTCACCGGTGGAACAACTCATCAGCGTGGCGAAAGGCTACCGGTCAGCTCGTCTGGCATGGGAACGCGTGGTTCGTCTGACGGGAGACTTTCCCCCGGCGCAGGAGAGCATTCGCCTGCCGGCAGCGCAGGGAGTGCTCACGGTGGAAAATGTCACCGTTTTCCCCCCGGGAAACCCCCGGCAGCCCATATTGCAAAACATCACTCTGCGGGTAAACCCGGGTGAGGTGCTGGGAATTGTGGGAGCCAGCGCATCGGGGAAATCCTGTCTCGCCAGAGTGTTGTGCGGTGTCTGGCCTGCCGGAGAGGGGGATGTCAGGCTGGATGGGGCGGATATTTATCAGTGGCAGAAGCAGAAGCCGGGTCCCGGAATTGGCTACTTGCCGCAGGACGTTACGCTTTTCACGGGAACCCTCGCTGAGAATATTGCCCAGTTTGGTGAGATTGATTCAACACAACTGATCGCCACGGCAAAGATGGCCGGGATCCACGACATGATTTTGCGTATGCCTGACGGGTATAACACCCTGACCGGCGAGCAGGGTATGGCCCTGTCGGGTGGGCAAAAACAGCGCATTGGCCTGGCCCGGGCGCTGTACGGCAATCCGGCACTGGTGATCCTTGATGAGCCCAACGCTCACCTCGATGAATCCGGTGAGCAGGCTTTGCAGCAGGTTATCCGGCAGCTCCGGCAGCAGAAAAAAAGCGTCGTCATCATTTCTCATCGTCCGGGAATATTGCCGCTGACCAGCCATCTGCTCGTCCTCGAAGGCGGAAAAACCAAGCTTTATGGCCCAACGGCACAACTCTTACAGCAGTCAACTCGCCCGGTAAATAAGACAAACAGCGTCCCTGCTGAACAAGGAAAAGCCCATGCATAATAGTGATGCGCAGAAGACGCCCCTTGTTGACGTCGTTCCGTTTGTCCGCCTTGGCTGGGTAGTGTTGCTGGCAGGTCTGGGATCTTTCTTGCTCTGGGCGGCACTGGCGCCGCTGGATAAAGGTGTTGTTTCCACCGGAACCGTGGTGGTGGACGGCTACCGTAAGGCCGTACAGGCACCCACAGGCGGTGTGGTGACAAGCATCGCCGTCAAAGAGGGGCAGACGGTACATAAAGGCGACCTGCTGGTGCTGCTCAGCCAGCAATCGACGCTCGCCCAACTCTCCGCTGCGCGCCAGCATTATCTGACGTCGCTCATTGCTGAAAGCCGCCTGCAGTCTGAGCTGGCGGGCATGCAAACGCTGACCTTACCCCCTGAGACAGAAGACGAAGCCCTGCGGGATGCGCTCGAGCCCATTGTGGTTCAGCAACGCCAGCTTATGCATGCCCGGCAGGAAGCGCTGAAAAATGCTCAGGAAAACGATGCTCAGGCCATCGCTGGGCTGGCACGTCAGCGCGATTCGCTTGCCAGAACCTGCGAGACGAAAGCGCAAGGGCTTGCGTTGTTAAATCGTCAACTCAAAGACCTGAAGCCGCTGATGGAAGAGGGCTATTTCCCCCGTAACCGCTTCCTCGATATCCAGGTGCAATCGGCGTCTCTGGCGGGCGAGGTGGGTGAAACCCGCAGCAAAATCGTAGAGTTAGGGAATCAGATCGCCCAGCTCAAACGCGGCATGCAGCAGCGGTTGATTGACAACCGGAAAGATATAGAAACGCAAATTGACCAGCTTCGCCTGCAGGTCAGCGAGAGCAAAAAACAGCTGACGCTCTCCGGTGTCGATCTCTCCCTGACCCGCGTCGTCGCACCGCAGGATGGCGTGGTAATGAACCTCGCGCTTGCCAGCGACAGGGCGGTGGTGAGTGCCGGAGAGCAGCTACTGGAAATTGTCCCGCAGGCCTCCCCCCTGATTATCGACTCGCAGATTGACGTCGCCCTGATCGATAAAGTCCATAAGGGCATGCCCGTTACCCTGATGTTTACCGCCTTCAACCAGCAAAGCACGCCGAAAATTCCGGCCCGGGTAGCGCTGGTGTCCGCGGATCGCCAGACCGATCCCACGACTCAGCAGCCGTACTACAAGATTCAGATCGCCGTTACGCCAGAGGGGATGAAAAAGCTGAAGAGCGAGGAGGTTAAACCGGGCATGCCAGTAGAGGTCTTTATAAAAGCCGGAGAGCGCTCGTTGTTGAGCTATCTGTTGAAACCCATCATGGATCGTGCGTCGCGGTCGTTCATCGAGGAGTAATGATGTTTACCGCAAAATTCATACCTGTTTTGTACCTGCTCTCGCTGATGACGTCCTTTTCAGCAGCTGCGCTGACACTGACCCAGGGCTGGTTCATGGCGCTGGACAACGATCCGCAGTACCGCGCTGCTGTGAAGGATCAGCTTGCCGGAGAAGAGTACATCCCCATTGGTCGCGCCGGGTTACTGCCAAAAGTCAGCGTTAGTTACCAGCGCGCAACGCGTAACTGGCAGCGGCAGCAGTACCAGCAGACAAATTTGTTGGGGGAGCGTTCTGAGGTGGTGCAGCATCAACAATATGACAGTTATTCGGGATCGGTTACCGTTGTTCAGCCGCTGTTTGATTATGATGCCTACGCGGGATATCGCATCGGCATCATCAAAAAAATGCAGTCTGATGAACGCTACCGAAGCAGTCTGATTGATCTGCAAAACCGTTTCATTACCGCCTGGCTGGATCTTACCGAGGCGCATCAACGGCTTCAGCTTGCGGCTCTTCATCGTCAGGGGCTGGAAGAGCAGAAAAAGCAGGCTCAGCGACAGTTTGAGGCCGGTGAGGGCGCAGTAACGGATGTCACAGAGACCGCCTCTGCGCTCAGTCTGGCGATTGCGGATGAGGTGGAGGCGCGCGATACGCTGGATACGGCTAACGTTGCGCTATCGGCGATCGTGGGCATGGATCTTTCGCAGACGGCAGCGCTGCCGATACTCGGTGAAAAGCCGCTTAAGCTGCCGCTGGCATCAGGAGACTATCGATACTGGGAACAAAAGGCGGCCGCGCATAATCCCGATATCCTTTCTGCCGGACATAGCGTGGAAGAAAAACGCTATGAAATTGAACGCAGCCGCGCTGGTGCGCTTCCCCGGGTACAGCTTTACGCGATGCATTCGGAGAACGACTCAAGCAACGACAATACCATTCACCAGAAATATCGTACCGACAGCATAGGTTTGCGCGTCAGCATGGATCTGTTCTCCGGGGGCGGCGTTTCCGCCTCCATTCGTCAGGCGGCGGCCCGCTATGAGCAGGCAAAATATCTTCATGATGCACAGCGGCTGGCGACCTACAGCGAAATTAAAAAATCCTTAAATAAATGCCTCCATGCGTCAGAGCGCCTGGCTGCCTATGCTTCCGCGGTGGAGGCCGCCAGGCGACAAATTGAAGCGACGAAAAAAAGCATTCAGGCCGGTCAGCGCATGAATATCGATTTATTAAATGCAGAACAATCTTTCTATAAAACCAAAGTTGAGCTTACTGCAGAAAAACATGCTGTCATTAAGGCATGGGTCAGTTTGCTCGCGCAGACGGGCGAAATAAACAATGATAACGTTATGTTACTTGATTCGTATTTTGCTCAATGATTGTTGATAATAAACAGAGGGACGACTATGCCTGTATTCGATTATCAGGGCGAGAAAAACACGCAGCTTATTAAGGATGCACTGACCATTGAAAGTATCAATTTTGGTGCAGCCACGTATGCTGATTATACCTATACAGAAGAAAATGGCTGGAAAGTATTAGACGGGACAACGCTTAACTACAGCGGCTGTACTAATCCCTATGGTGCTTTTTATGGCGAAAGTCTTCTTGAAACCAGCGCCGAATGCAACGTTATGGGAAAATATGACGCCAATGGCAAGCTGGTCAATATAGGCATTAGCTTCTGGGGGACGGGCACTTACGCCAGCGCGCCTTCACTTCAGCATACCATCAATACCGCGATGGATACCGTCAGCGACGTATTGTCGGCACTGGTCGACGGCTATGCGAATAACTATGTTCTCAACGCGTATAAAAACCTCATGAGTTCGGTGGCCGCGTTTGCCACGGCAAATGGCCTGACCGGGAATGACATCATCATTACCGGACATAGTCTTGGCGGACTGGCCGTGAATAGCATGGCAACTCTGTCCGCACAGGGCCAGTGGGGGGGGTTCTTTGAGGACGCGAGCTACGTCGCATTTGCCTCCCCGACCCAGAACCTGGCCGACGATAAAGTGCTTAATATCGGTTATGAGAACGATCCGGTGTTTCGTGTGTTAACGGGTCATAGCCTGACGCTGGACAGTTTCTTTAACCACGACACGCCGCTTGAAACCTGCACCAATAACATCGTCTCCTTTAATGATTACTATGCTGGCCTGACCAACGATTGTAAGTTCTTTTCGATTGCGAATATGGCGTCATGGGCCGGGCACTCCGGTCAGGGCTATACGGACGGTGCATTACGAATTATGGATTCTGAAATCTATGATTTCACCCATCAAAACTCCAACATTATTGTTTCTAATCTTTCTGAAGCCTACCGTTCGACGACCTGGGTTTCGGATCTCAATAAATCCGTAACGCATGTGGGGTCGACATTTATTATTGGTACCGAAACGAACGATTTATTGCAAGGCGGGAAGGGTAACGATTATCTCTGCGGTGGCGGGGGAGATGACAGTTTTAAAGATCACAGTGGCTACAATGTTATTTATGGTGGCGCAGGTACTAACACCTACGTAACGGAATGTAATATCGCCGATTTCAATTTTAGTCACGATGCAGAAGGAACGCTGTACTTTAAGTATTCCACCGGGGATATTACCCGGGCGGAAGATATCCATTACGTTAATGCTGACCACACATTATTCAGTCTGTTTGGTATTAACATTAACCAGAACGCGACATGGCAGGTAACAGATTATGGGTTAGAAGGTGATAGTGGCTCCATCGCGTATGCGAAAAGCTATTACGCCGATACGGAGAACAGCTTTACTATCTCGACCGCCAGTAATGACAGCTGGTTCTATTCAGGAGCCAACGACAGTGAGATCAGCGTAAACGGTAACAATAACAATGTGGTTTCCGGGTATGCCGATGACGCCATTCACCTCAACGGCAGCGAAAATACGCTTCTCTTCTATGGTGATTTTGGTCATGACACGATCTATAACCTCTCCGCCAGCGACAGCCTGATCTTTATGGCTAACCAGAACATTGCCGATAATGACAGCTATCTCAACCATCTGTCGTTTGACGGTGATAATGCGTTACTCACCTGGGGTGACAGCAGCGTCACGCTGGTCGGTGTTAATAACGATATGCTTTCGCAGATGCATATTGCGGTAGCATAAGTCTTATCCCCGCGGGACCCTCGCGGGGATACGTTACTTCTGAATGTCTCTGCCAACACAGCCCTGACAGTCAGCGCATCTGATGCTTTTTGAGCAATGCCCTTAACTGGTGGTAGGTCAGCCCCAGCAGTTCAGCCGCCCCTTTCTGATTATATTTCGCTAACTTCAGGCTCTGCTCCAGCAGCTGTTGTTCCTGCTTATGCTGGAACTGACGCAAATCAACAGGGAGTGAAGGCCCATCGTCCGGGCTCGCCGGCGCGGTAACAGAGGGCGCGTTACGCTGAAAAGGATCGAGAATAATGTTATCCAGTTCCGTGTCACTGCTGCCGTGACGGTAGACAGAGCGTTCGACGACGTTCTTCAGTTCACGAATATTTCCCGGCCAGGGATAATTGAGCAGCGTCTCCTGGGCATTATCGCTAAACCCCGGGAAAAGCGGCAGACCGAGCTCACGGCACATCTGAATGGCAAACTGTTCTGCCAGCAGCATGATGTCACTGCGCCGCTCACGCAGCGGCGGAAGCTGGACGACATCAAAAGCAAGGCGGTCAAGCAGGTCGGCGCGAAATTTATCCTCCGCCACCATTTCTGGCAGGTTGGCATTCGTCGCACAGACCAGACGAACGTTGACCTGCAGCGGCTGACTGCCGCCGACGCGTTCCAGTTCGCCGTACTCAATGACGCGCAGTAATTTTTCCTGGACCAGCATTGGCGCGGTGGCCAGTTCGTCGAGGAACAACGTGCCACCATCGGCGCGCTCAAAACGACCCGGATGGCGTTTTTGCGCGCCGGTAAACGCGCCCGCTTCATGCCCAAACAGCTCAGTATCGAGAAGGTTTTCATTCAGCGCGGCACAGTTGAGTGAAATGAACGGGCCATCCCAGCGCCCGGACAGATAGTGGAGTCGGTTGGCAATCAGCTCCTTACCCGTACCGCGTTCACCGATAATCAGCACCGGCTTATTGAGCGGGGCGAGGCGCGAAACCTGCTCCAGGACTTCGAGAAAGCTGTTGGCTTCACCGAGTAAATTGTCTTTATATCCAGCCATGATGAAATTAACCACTCCTTAGCGAGATTCACTAGGTGAGCTTAGTTCTATGATGGGTAGAAATCAATCACATTTAATAAAATCAATAAGATAAAAAGTTGGCATGGGAATTGTATTATCTGTACAGCAGGGCACCGCCCGATAACAGAAATGTGAGGATTGAATTATGGGTATTTTTTCTCGTTTTGCCGACATCGTGAACGCCAACATCAACTCGCTGCTTGAAAAAGCGGAGGATCCGCAGAAGCTGGTGCGTCTGATGATTCAGGAAATGGAAGATACGCTGGTTGAAGTTCGCTCTACCTCCGCCCGTGCGCTGGCGGAGAAAAAACAGTTAACCCGCCGTATTGAGCAGGCTACCGCCCAGCTTAACGAATGGCAGGAAAAAGCCGAACTGGCGCTGCGTAAAGATAAAGAAGATCTGGCCCGTGCCGCACTGATTGAGAAACAGAAACTGGCGGACATGGTCACCGCGCTGGAACATGAAGTGACGCTGGTGGACGACACGCTCACCCGTATGAAAAAAGAGATTGGCGAGCTTGAGAACAAGCTGAGCGAAACCCGTGCGCGTCAGCAGGCATTGACACTGCGTCACCAGGCGGCAAACTCTTCCCGCGATGTACGCCGTCAGCTGGACAGCGGCAAGCTTGATGAAGCAATGGCGCGTTTTGAGTCCTTTGAACGTCGTATCGATCAGATGGAAGCGGAAGCGGAAAGCCACAGCATCGGTAAGCAAAAATCGCTCGATCAGCAGTTCGCCGACCTGAAAGCCGACGATGAAATCAGCGAGCAGCTTGCGGCCCTGAAAGCCAAAATGAAGCAGGACAATCAATAATAATTTATGCGGCACCTGAGCGTGCCGCCACGCATCGTACGACAAGGAGTACACATGAGCGCGCTTTTTCTGGCTATTCCCCTGACCATTTTCGTGCTGTTTGTTCTGCCGATCTGGTTATGGCTGCACTACAGCAACCGTTCTTCACGGGACTCGCTTTCCCAGAGTGAGCAACAACGTCTGGTTCAGCTGTCCGATCAGGCGAATAAGATGCGTGAACGCATTCAGGCGCTGGAAGATATCCTGGATGCGGAACATCCGAAGTGGAGGGAGCGTTAATGTCTGGACTGAATTTGAATAAAAAATTGTGGCGGATCCCACAGCAGGGCATGGTTCGCGGCGTCTGTGCGGGGCTTGCCCACTATCTGGATGTACCCGTTAAGCTGGTGCGCGTGGTAACGGTGTTATCGATTTTCTTCGGTCTGGCGTTTATCACGCTGGTGGCATACATCGTTCTGTCGTTTGTGCTTGATCCTATGCCGGAAGGCGAACTGGCTGCAGAAGGGGCACCACGTAGTGGCGATATTCTCAACCAGGTGGATGCTGAACTGGCCGCAGGTGAAAGGCGCCTTCGCGAAATGGAACGCTACGTGACATCTGACACCTTTACGCTGAGAAGTCGTTTTCGTCAGCTTTAAGAGAGAGCTTTAATGAATAAAAACTGGCAACAGGCCGGTCAGAAGGTAAAACCCGGCCTGAAAATCGCAGGTAAACTGGTCCTGCTGACGGCATTACGCTATGGCCCGGCAGGGATGGCTGGCTGGGCAATAAAATCTGTTGCCCGTAAGCCGGTGAGAATGCTGCTGGCCGTGGCGCTGGAGCCGCTGCTGCAAAAACTGGCAAAACGCGTTTCACGCCGATACCTCTCCTGATCCTCATGTGTGCGTCAGCCTTTTTTTGAGAGAAAGGCTGACGTCATTTCTGTGCATTTTCTCCGTTTCCCTCCTTTCTTTGCGGCAGCTCACATTACTGCGTAGCGCCGCGTTGAGATCGCGTTTTTATGCGCTCAGGTCCGTTGACAGATATTTTTCATGGGAGTAGATTGCCTTTCGTGGGACCGCTACCATGGAAAATAAAGTGAACGCGAAAATTAAAAGTTTAATTAGTCTTGTTTACGGTGATTCGTTTTCTGAGATGCAACTGGAAAGTTTGTCAGAGAAAATCTCCAGTGCTGCTAACGTTATTAGTGAAAAGCGTAAATCCGGCTGGGATGAAAAAGATGTCGTCCTGATTACCTATGCCGATCAGTTTTACAATGAAGGGGAGAACGCGCTGCCTGTTTTTACCCGTTTTTATAACAGATGGCTTTCTCGTTCATTTTCTCATGTGCATCTTTTACCTTTTTACCCGTGGTCTTCTGATGACGGCTTTTCCGTTATTGATTATCATGACGTCGCGCCAGAAACCGGTACATGGCGAGACGTTGCCGAATTAAAGCAATTCACCAGTTTAATGTTTGACTTTGTTTGCAACCATATGTCAGCGAAAAGCCAATGGTTTGCTCATTATCTTGCGCAAAAGCCGGGTTATGAAGATTTTTTTATTTCCGTCGATCCGCAAACTGATTTATCTGCTGTGACTCGCCCCCGCGCATTACCCCTCCTGACACCTTTCACCCTTGATGATGGCAGCGTCCGGTATCTGTGGACAACCTTCAGCGATGACCAGGTTGACCTCAATTTTGCCTCTCCTCAGGTGTTGATCGCGATGGTAGATGTACTTCTCCATTACCTGGTAGAAGGGGCGCGCTATATCCGCCTTGATGCAGTTGGTTTTATGTGGAAGATCCCCGGAACACGCTGCATCCATCTTGAACAAACGCACCGATTGATTCAGCTCTTCCGCGCCATTACTGACGCTGTGGCACCGGGTACTGTGATCATCACTGAGACCAATGTCCCGCATAACGACAACGTTTCTTACTTTGGTGACGGTGAAAATGAAGCGCAGATGGTGTATCAGTTCTCGTTACCACCGCTGGTTCTGCATGCCGTTCATCGTCAGGATGTCCGGGCACTTTGTCAGTGGGCTTCATCGCTGGAACTGCCGTCAAAGCAAACCACCTGGTTTAACTTTTTGGCTTCGCACGACGGGATCGGACTTAATCCGTTACGCGGAATTTTACCTGAATCGGAAATTCTGTCGCTGGTAGAAACACTCCAGCAGGAAGGCGCGCTGGTTAACTGGAAAAATAACCCTGACGGAACGCGCAGCCCGTATGAAATCAATGTGACTTACCTCGATGCATTAAGTTATCAGGACTGTGAGGATAGTCTGCGCATAGCCCGTTTTATATTGGCTCATGCAGTACTGTTGAGTTTTCCGGGTGTGCCTGCAATCTATATTCAGAGCATCATTGGCTCCCGCAATGATTATGATGGGGTGGAACGGTTAGGGTATAACAGGGCAATAAACCGTAAGAAATACTGTGCCGGAGAAATTGACGGCGAGCTTCAAGATAAAAATGGCCTGCGTAATAAGGTTTATTGCCAGTTAAGCGCATTAATAGCATTACGACGACAAGAGAAAGCATTCCATCCAGACAGTGAGGCATTCTTCGAAACCTCAGGTGAACATGTTTTTAAAATAGTTCGCATTGCGGATGATGGCGAGAGAATTACCGCACTGTTTAATTTCAGCAATGATATTCAATGCGTCTTTTTTAATCGTCAGTCAGGAAAGGATTTAATAACAGGAATCAATATTAGTGATATGACTCTGACCCTTAATCCATGGCAGGTGATGTGGATTAAAGAAAACTAAAAAAGGACCTAAAAATGAAAATGCCGGGAATTGTGCTGATACCAGCACTGGTTTCGTGCGCCCTGTTATCAGGCTGCAAGGACGACACACAATCTTCTGTGACCATCGAGTTTATGCATTCATCGGTTGAACAGGAGCGCCAGGCCGTCATTACGAAACTGATTGAGAAATTCGAGAAAGAGAATCCGTCCATCACGGTGAAACAGGTACCGGTCGAAGAGGACGCATACAACACCAAGGTGATAACCCTGGCCCGAACCGGCGCTCTGCCGGAAGTGATTGAGGTCAGCCATGACTATGCAAAAGTGATGGATAAGGAGCAGTTACTGGATCGCAAGGCCATTGGAGAAGCCATTAAAGCGGTTGGTGAAAACACCTTCTACGAGGGCATTCTCCGTGTTGTTCGCACGGAAGACGGCGCAGCGTGGACGGGTGTGCCAATTAGCGCCTGGCTGTCAGGTGTCTGGTACCACAAAGATGTTCTCGCTGCGGCGGGTATTAAAGAGCCGCATAACTGGGCACAGCTGCTGAAAGCCAGTCAGATGCTCAACGACCCGGCTAAAAAACACTACGGTATTGCGCTTCCTACTGCTGAAAGTGTCATGACCGAGCAAGCGTTCTCCCAGTTTGCGCTCTCAGGTGGAGCCAATGTCTTCGACGCGCAGGGCAACATCCAGATTGATACGCCGGCCATGTCAAACGCACTGGCGTTTTATAAAGAGCTGGCGAAGAACACGATGCCAGGCTCGAACGATGTCATGGAGATCAAAGACGCGTTCATGAACGGCTCCGCGCCAATGGCGGTTTACTCCACCTATATTCTGCCTGCCGTGTTTAAAGAAGGGGATCCTGCCAACCTGGGCTTCGTGGTTCCAACGGAAAAATCGTCTGCCGTTTACGGCATGGTGACATCGCTGACGATCACAACCGGCCAGACTGAAGAAGAAACCAAAGCCGCTGAGAAATTTGTGACCTGGATGGAGCAGGCTCAAAACGCGTCGGACTGGGTCATGATGTCTCCGGGGGCGGCGTTACCGGTGAACAAACTGGTGGTGGATACCGAGAGCTGGAAAAACAACGAGGTCATCAAAGCCTTTGGTCAACTTCCTTATGAGCTGATCGCACAGTTCCCGAATGTGCAGGTATTTGGCGCCGTGGGCGACAAAAACTTTACCCGCATGGGCGACGTGACGGGTTCCGGCATCATCAGTTCGATGGTGCATAACGTGACGGTAGGTCAGCAAGACCTCAACACCACGTTAAGCAGCAGCCAGAAACGCCTGACTGACCTGGTTTCACAACGATAGGAGCGCTTCTGCGGAAGGGAATTATGAAGACGTTGTTTTCTGGTCGTTCAGATATGCCTTTCGCCATGCTGCTGTTGGCCCCCAGCCTGATTATGCTGGGGGGCCTTGTGGCCTGGCCAATGATTTCCAACATTGAAATCAGTTTCTTACGCTTGCCGCTCAACCCGCGCATTAGCGCGGTGTTTGTTGGGCTGGATAACTACATCCGTATTTTGAGTGATGCAGCGTTCTGGCACTCCCTGTGGATGACCTTCTGGTATACGGCCCTGGTGGTGATAGGTAGCACGGGTCTAGGGCTGGCTGTCGCCATCTTCTTTAACCGGGAGTTTCGGCTGCGCAAAACGGCGCGTTCGCTGGTGATTTTGTCTTACGTCACGCCGTCTATTTCACTGGTGTTTGCCTGGAAGTACATGTTCAACAACGGCTACGGCATCGTGAACTACCTGGGGGTAGACCTGCTGCATCTGTATGACCAGGCACCGCTGTGGTTCGACAACCCCGGCAGCAGCTTTGCGCTGGTGGTGCTGTTCGCCATCTGGCGCTACTTCCCGTATGCGTTTATCTCGTTTCTCGCGATCTTACAAACGATTGATAAATCGTTATACGAAGCCGCAGAAATGGATGGCGCGAATGGCTGGCAACGTTTTCGCATCGTCACGCTGCCCGCGATTATGCCGGTGCTGGCCACGGTCATCACGCTGCGAACCATCTGGATGTTCTACATGTTTGCGGACGTGTATCTGCTGACCACTAAGGTCGATATTTTGGGCGTCTATCTCTACAAAACGGCCTTCGCCTTTAACGATCTGGGTAAAGCTGCGGCTATCTCAGTGGTGCTGTTTGTGATCATTTTCGCCGTCATTCTGCTGACCAGAAAAAGGGTAAACCTCAATGGCAACAAATAAACGCATACTGGGTCGTATTGGCTTTTATCTGGGGTTGGCGGCGTTCCTGATTATCACGTTGTTCCCGTTTTTCGTGATGCTGATGACCTCCTTTAAAAGCGCCAGAGAGGCGATATCGCTGCATCCGACCATTTTGCCGCAGGAGTGGACGTTACAGCATTACATCGACATCTTTAACCCGCTGATTTTCCCGTTTGTGGATTACTTCCGTAACAGCATGGTGGTGTCACTGACTTCGTCGATCGTTGCGGTGTTTCTCGGCACACTGGGGGCTTACGCCTTATCCAAACTGCGTTTTAAAGGGCGCACGACGATCAATGCCAGCTTTTACACCGTCTACATGTTCTCAGGGATATTGCTGGTGGTGCCGCTGTTCAAAATCATTACCGCGCTCGGCATCTATGACACCGAACTGGCGCTGATTATCACCATGGTGACTCAGACGTTACCCACGGCGGTCTTTATGCTGCGCAGCTATTTCGACACCATCCCGGACGAAATAGAAGAAGCCGCGATGATGGACGGCCTTAACCGCCTGCAAATCATCTTTCGCATCACCGTACCATTGGCCATCTCCGGTCTGGTGTCGGTCTTTGTCTATTGCTTCATGGTGGCGTGGAACGACTATCTGTTTGCCTCCATTTTCCTGTCCAGTGCCGGCAACTTCACCTTGCCGGTAGGGCTGAACACGCTTTTCAGTACGCCAGATTACATCTGGGGCCGCATGATGGCGGCATCGCTGGTGACGGCACTGCCGGTGGTCATCATGTATGCGCTGTCTGAACGTTTTATTAAAAGTGGTTTGACCGCCGGTGGCGTTAAGGGCTGAGGCGGCCAATTTTAACAAGGAGTGAGTCATGAAGAAGTTAGTTGCGACAGCGCCGCGTGTAGCAGCACTGGTTGAATATGAAGATCGTCCTGTAGCCGCGCATGAAGTGAAAATTCGCGCCCGCTTTGGCGCACCGAAACACGGCACCGAAGTGGTGGATTTCAGGGCGGCGAGTCCGTTTATCGACGAAGAGTTTAACCCGGACTGGCAGCTGTTTACGCCGCGTGAAGAGGGTACGGCCCGCGGGATCGAGTTCGGCACATTCCAGCTCGGGAACATGATCGTCGGAGACATCATTGAATGTGGCGCTGAGGTGACGGAATACCGTGTCGGAGACCGCGTTTGCTGTTATGGACCGCTACAGGAAACGGTCATTGTGAATGCCGTCAATAACTACAAATTGCGCAAAATGCCTCAGGGTGCCTCCTGGAAAAATGCCGTCTGCTACGACCCGGCACAATTCGCAATGAGCGGCGTACGTGACGCCAATGTGCGGGTAGGGGATTTCGTCGTCGTCGTTGGGCTTGGCGCGATTGGTCAGATAGCCATCCAGCTGGCAAAGAAAGCCGGTGCGTCAATCGTTATCGGTGTCGACCCTATCGCGCACCGATGCGACATCGCCCGTCGCCATGGGGCAGACCACTGTCTGGATCCGATTGGCACGGATGTGGGTCTGGAAATCAAAAAACTGACCGGCAAGCAGGGCGCGGATGTGATTATCGAAACCAGTGGCTTTGCTGATGCGCTGCAGTCTGCGCTGCGCGGACTCGCTTACGGCGGCACCATCTCATACGTGGCCTTTGCGAAACCGTTCGCGGAAGGCTTTAACCTCGGCCGCGAAGCGCATTTCAATAACGCGAAAATTGTCTTCTCCCGCGCCTGCAGTGAGCCCAATCCTGATTATCCACGCTGGAACCGTAAGCGTATCGAAGAGACCTGCTGGGAATTGCTGATGAACGGCTATCTCAATTGCGAAGATTTAATCGACCCGGTCGTAACGTTTACCACCAGCGCTGAGAGCTACATGACCTATGTCGATCAGCATCCTGAACTGAGTATCAAAATGGGCGTCACGTTCTGAGCTAAGGAGAGCATGAAAATGAAAATCGCAACGCAAAACCAGGCCTTTTTCCCGGCTGATATCCTGGCAAAATTCCAGTACATCAAAGCCATGGGCTTTGATGGGTATGAGATAGACGGCAAGCTGCTGGTGGAGAACCTTGAAGAGGTTAAAGCGGCCATTAAGGCTACGGGGCTGCCAGTTACCACGGCCTGCGGCGGGTACGATGGCTGGATTGGTGACTTCATCGAAGAGCGTCGCCTGAACGGATTAACGCAGATCGAACGCATCCTTGAAGCGTTAGCAGAGGTGGGCGGTAAAGGAATCGTGGTTCCTGCCGCCTGGGGGATGTTTACCTTCCGCCTGCCGCCGATGACCTCACCGCGTAGCCTTGAAGGAGACCGCAAGGCGGTGAGCGCCTCGCTGCGCTGGCTGGATGAGGTGGCGGCGCGTACTGGCACCACCGTTTACCTGGAGCCGCTGAACCGCTATCAGGATCACATGATCAACACCCTCGCGGATGCACGTCGTTACATCGAAGAGAGTGGGCTGAAACATGTGCAGATTATCGGCGATTTCTATCATATGAATATTGAAGAAGACTCGCTGGCAGATGCGCTGCACCAAAACCGCGACCTGCTGGGCCATGTGCATATTGCCGATAACCATCGCTATCAACCGGGAAGCGGCTCTCTTGATTTTGCCGCTCTGTTCGACCAGTTGCGTGCCGATCGTTATCAGGGCTACGTAGTCTACGAGTGCCGCGTCCGCGCTGACGATCCTGCGCAGGCCTATCAGGACTCACTCACTTATTTGCGTGAATGCTAAGGATGACCAGCGTGATGAGTGCTTTAACACCTTCGCCTCTGCGTGTCGCCATTATTGGTGCCGGGCAGGTCGCGGACAACGTACATGCCTCGTATTATTCCACGCGCAGCGATGTTCAGATGGTGGCTGTCATGGACAGCCACCTTGAACAGGCTCAGGCGTTTGCTGAACGCCACGCTATTCCTTCGGCATGGCAGGACGTGCATGAAATGCTGCAGGCAGTTAAACCTGATGTGGTGAGCGTCTGTTCGCCCAATCGCTTTCATTTTGAACATGTGATGGCAGCCCTGGAAGCCGGTTGCCATGTTATGTGCGAAAAACCCCCGGCCATGACACCACAAGAGGCTGAGCTAATGCGGATTGCGGCCCGAACGGCGGGAAAGGTGCTGGCCTATGATTTTCACCACCGCTTTGCACGTGATACGCAACTGCTGCGCGAGGCGGTAATAAACGGGACGTTGGGGGAGATCTACTTTACCACGGCACAGGCGTTACGCCGCTGCGGTGTACCCGGCTGGGGTGTATTCACCAACAAAGCACTGCAGGGCGGGGGACCGCTGATTGATATTGGCATTCATATGCTTGATGCCGCGATGTATGTGCTGGGTTTCCCGGCGGTAAAACGCGTGACGGCGCACAGCTTTCAAAAACTGGGTACCCGGAAAAACAGCGGCCAGTTTGGGGAGTGGGATCCTGCGCAGTTTACCGTTGAGGATGCTCTGTTTGGCACGATTGAATTCTGCAATGGCGGCATTCTGCGTCTGGATACCTCCTTTGCGCTCAATATCCGTGAGCAGTCCATCATGAATGTCGCCTTTTGCGGTGAAAAAGCCGGAGCAACGCTGTTCCCGGCCCATATCTACAACGATGAGGGCGGTATGTTGCAGACGCTCACCCTGCGCGAAGAGGCAGACGATCGGCGGCATTTACGCAGCATGGATGCGTTTGTTCGTCACGTGATGGGAGAGCCGGTGATGATTGCCGATGCCGAACAAGGGCTGGTGATCCAGCAACTGGTCGCCGCACTGTACGAGGCAGCAGAAAAAGGGGAAAGCGTAACGTTATGCTGAACCTGTCTGTATTAAACGATCCGGGTTTTAGCCCTCACAGCCTCAATAAATACGCGTCAATCATGGCCTGCGGCAACGGCTATGTGGGCATACGTGCGGCGCATGAGGAAAACTACACGCAGCAGACCCGGGGAATGTATCTTGCCGGGCTTTATCATCGTGCTGGTCGTAATGAGACCAACGAGCTGATCAATGTGCCTGACATCATCGGCATGGATATCGAACTGGACGGCATCAATTTCACCTTGCTGTCAGGGGAGATTATTGACTGGCAGCGGGAACTGGATTTTGCCAATGGCGAACTGCGTCGTCGCGTAGTGTGGCGCTCGCGAGACGGAAAGCGCTACCGTGTGGAAAGCCGCCGTTTTGTCTCACTGGATCAACTGCCGTTGGTGGCAATGCAGCTCTCCGTCACTCCGCTGGATGCCTCATCAGACGTTATGCTGAGCACGGGGATTGATGCGACGCAAACCAACAGCGGCCGTCAGCATCTGGATGAAATCTCGGTAAGAGTCTTTGACCAGCACTACATGCAGGGCGTGTATGAAACGCAGGATCGCGCTGCGGATGTGGTGATATCGGCATGCTGTCGTCTCTCAACCACCAGCGACAGCTGCTTTACCGCGAAAAACCGGCGTATCACGGTTCATCACGCCGTGAAGGTTGCTCAGGGTGACACTGTCACGCTTGAGAAACTGGTCTGGGTGACGCATCGCAGCAATAAAGCGCTTTCCCAGGACACCTTTGCCCGCAATGCGCTGTCTGAGTTCAAGGTCTGTGCCACTAGAGGATATGCTGCGTTACTCGAACGCTCTGCGTGTGCCTGGAAAAAGGTCTGGCATGACTGCCGGGTGGACGTCACGTCGACGGAGCATCAGGATCAGCTGGCGCTGGATTACGCGGTCTGGCATCTCACGGCCATGACGCCTGCCCATGATGAACGGAGCAGTATTGCGGCTAAAGGCCTGACCGGGGAGGGCTATAAAGGCCACGTCTTCTGGGATACCGAAATTTTCCTGCTGCCTTTCCATCTCTTTACCCGACCCGAGGTTGCCCGTCGTCTGCTGCGCTACCGCTGGCTTAACCTGCCGGGGGCACGGGAAAAAGCGCGTCGTAACGGCTGGCCTGGCGCCCTGTTCCCCTGGGAGAGTGCCGCGAGCGGTCAGGAAGAGACGCCGGAATTCGCGGCGATCAACATCCGCACGGGCGTTCGTCAGAAAGTGGCCTCCGCGCTGGCTGAACATCATATCGTGGCGGATATTGCGTGGGCGGTTGTCGCCTACTGGCAGGCAACACACGATGACGCCTTTATGCGCAATGAAGGCCTGACGCTGCTGATGGAAACCGCGTCGTTCTGGATGGGACGCGCGACGGAAGTTGGCGACCGTCTGGAGATCCATGACGTAATTGGGCCGGATGAGTACACGGAGCACGTGAACAACAACGCGTATACCAACTATCTGGCCTGGCACAATGTCGCCAGTGCCTGCCGGTTTATGTCGATGTTTGCGCGTGAAGACGGGCGATTTACGCAAAACGCGGAACGGTTCCTGGCGCGCTTATGGGTGCCTGAGGCAAACACCGACGGGGTCATACCGCAGGATGACACCTTTATGTCCAAACCCGCGATCGATCTGAGCCGCTATAAAGCGAAAGCGGGTAAGCAGACCATCCTGCTGGATTACTCGCGCGCCGAAGTGAACGAGATGCAAATCCTTAAACAGGCCGACGTGGTAATGCTTAACTACCTGTTGCCGGAACGCTTTACGCCGCAGCAGTGCGCGGCCAACCTGGCATTCTATGAGCCGCGCACTATTCATGACTCATCCCTGAGCAAAGCCATCCATGGGATTGTGAAAGCGCGTTGTGGTGATACAGAAGGGGCTTACGCCTTCTGGCGTGATGGCATTGCCATCGATCTGGGCGACGATCCACACAGCAGTGATGACGGTATTCATGCTGCCGCAACGGGCGCGATCTGGTCAGGCGTTATTCAGGGATTTGCCGGTCTGCAGATCGTCGACGGGAAGTTACATCTGGCACCCAGGATGCCTGCGCACTGGCAAAGGCTGACGTTTCCGCTGCGCTGGCGGAATGTACAACTGCATTTCACCGTCACGCATGACGCGCTAACAATCACTACCTCCGCACCCGTCACGCTGACGCTGTGGGGGAAAACCATTCAGACTGCGGGGCGACAGGTATGTTCCAGAGCGAATTTTCTTACGTCTGTTACTGGGACCGCTACCACGGAGGGAAGGGATGGATCTTAAAGCTGTTGTATTCGATCTGGATGGGGTGATTACCGACACCGCACACCTGCATTTTCTGGCCTGGCGCGCCGTCGCGAAGGAGGTCGGGATCACCATTGATGAGGCCTTCAATGAAACGCTGAAAGGGATTAGCCGCATGGATTCCCTGCAGCGGATCCTGCGTCACGGTGGCAAAGAAGACGCGTTCGACGAAAAGCAGCGCCTGGCGCTTGCGTGTAAAAAAAACGCGCTTTATGTCCAGTCGCTGGCTTCGCTTACGCAAGCGTCACTGCTTCCGGGCATTCGTGAGGTGCTGGCCGACATACGCGCGGCAGACGTCAAAATTGGGCTGGCATCTGTTTCACTCAACGCTCCCGGTATTTTGCACGCGTTGGGGATCCACTGGGCGTTTGATTTCTGTGCCGATGCGTCCCGCATTGCCCGCTCCAAACCGGACCCGGAAATCTTCCTTGCCGCCTGCACGGGTCTTAACGTCCGCCCGGAGGAGGCTATCGGGATTGAGGATGCCGCCTCCGGCGTTGAGGCGATCAACGCCGCAGGGATGTTGTCGGTGGGAATAGGGGCAGGCCTCAACCATGCGGGACTTCAACTTCATTCAACGCGGGAGCTGACCTGGAAATGCCTGACCGATTTCTGGGCTTCCCGGACGGTACTGATAAGGAATTAAGAATGGCGCAACTTTCGCTTAAACACGTCCAGAAGATCTATGACAACCAGGTTCATGTGGTCAAAGATTTTAACCTCGACATTGAGGATAAAGAATTTATCGTTTGCGTCGGGCCATCGGGCTGCGGTAAATCGACGACGCTGCGCATGATCGCCGGGCTGGAGGAGATCAGCGCCGGTGAGCTGGTGATTGACGGCGTTCGTATGAATGATATCCCGGCCAAGTCCCGGGATATCGCGATGGTCTTTCAGAACTATGCGCTCTATCCCCATATGACGGTGTACGACAACATGGCTTTCGGGCTCAAGATGCAGAAAATCGCGCCCGCCGTCATTGAAGAGCGGGTTAACTGGGCCGCTCAGATCCTGGGCCTGCGTGAGTACCTCACGCGTAAGCCCGGCGCGTTGTCTGGTGGCCAACGCCAGCGCGTGGCGTTAGGCAGGGCGATTGTGCGTGAAGCGGGGGTATTCCTGATGGATGAACCGCTTTCAAACCTTGACGCCAAACTGCGTGTTCAAATGCGTGCCGAAATCAGCAAGCTGCATCAAAAGCTGAATACCACCATGATTTATGTGACGCACGATCAGACCGAAGCCATGACGATGGCGACCCGCATTGTGATCCTCAAAGATGGATACATTCAGCAGGTGGGCGCACCGAAGCAGGTCTATAACGAACCGGCAAATATGTTTGTGGCAGGTTTCATTGGTTCGCCAGCAATGAACTTTATTCGGGGGGCGATCAATGAACGCTACTTCGTGACGGAAACGCTGCGCCTGGAGATCCCCGAAGACAGGCTCTCGGTACTTAACGCTCAGGGATATCAACGTAAAGCCGTGGTCTTTGGCATCAGACCGGAGGATATTTTCACCTCGCAAGCCAGCGGTGAGGCGATTGCCGCCAAAATCAGCGTTGCCGAACTGACCGGCGCTGAATTTATGCTGTATGCCACCGTCGGGGGCCACGAACTGGTCGTCCGGGCAGGGGCTGCCACTGATTATGCTGCAGGGGATAATATCAGTATTCAGTTCGATATGAATAAGTGTCATTTTTTTGACGCGGAAACAGAAGCGGCAATCAGATAATAAAAATGTTCGCCGGGAATATTAATTTCCGGTTTTTGTTTGTCCATTATAAAGGAATATTTTAATGAGTACTCTACTAAGAAGTGCTGCGCTTATTCTATGCGCAGGGGTTAGCTACGCACACGCCTCAGAACCGGAACCACACTGGAATTTTAATATAGGTGCCATGTATGAAATTGAAAACGTCGAAGGTCAGGGGGATGATAAAGACGGATTATATGAACCCTCCGTGTGGTTTAACGCCACATGGGAGGCGTGGACGATTTCCCTTGCCATGTATCAGGAAGGTCCCGTTGATTACAGCAGTATGACCCGCGGGACCTATTTTGATCGTCCCGAATTCGAGCTGCGCTATCGTTTTATTGGAACCGATGATTTTACCCTCGGCCTGACCGGCGGTTTCCGTAATTACGGTTATCATTTCAAAGATGAACACGGCGCGAAAGACGGTAGCGCCAATATGCAGCGCTACAAAATACAACCAGACTGGGATATTAAGTTAAGCGATGACTGGCGTTTCGGCGGCTGGTTTGCCATGTATCAGTTTGCGAACGACCTGGAAAAAACGGGTTATGCCGACAGTCGTGTTGAAACAGAAACGGGCTTTACCTGGACCATTAATGAAACCTTCGCGGCAAAAGTGAATTACTATTTAGAGCGTGGTTTTAATATGGATAGTTCACGTAATAACGGTGAGTTTTCAACGCAGGAGATCCGCGCCTATTTACCCATTTCATTAGGTAACACCACGCTGACGCCGTATACCCGCCTGGGGCTCGACCGCTGGTCAAACTGGGACTGGCGAGACGATCCTGAGCGTGAAGGGCATGATTTTAACCGACTGGGACTGCTCTATGCCTACGATTTCAGTAACGGCCTTTCAATGACGCTGGAGTATGCCTATGAATGGGAAAACCACGATGAAGGCGAAAACGATCGTTTCCATTATGCAGGCGTGGGCGTGAATTACGCCTTCTGATCGGCTATTCACCAGGGGCTGTCTGCCCCTGGTTTTAGCGAAGAGAATCAGCGAACGAAAAGTGGGTCTCAATCAGCACCTTATGCGGGGCGTGTTTACCGGAGATACGCCTGAAAAGCAGGTCGCAGCTCTCTTCGCCCAGCTTGCGGGTGGGAATATCAAATCCAACTGGCGCAGGCGTCAGAATCAGGGAGAGCATCGGGTCGCTGTAACCCGCCACGGCAACCTGTTCTGGTAGCATCAAATTTAACTCATCCGCAGCGCGATAAAGACTCAGCAATTTCATGCTGTCGGTGGCGAATACAGCATCCGGGGGGTTATCAGAAGACAACAGTTGCAGGGCCGCTGAAAGTGCGCTCTCATGGGTATATCCGCCGTCAATGATCCAGTCCGGGTTAACAGTAATATTATGCTTTTCCAGACTGGCTTTATAACCTGCAAGACGATCAATAGAAACGTGATAATCGAGTGGAGCATGCAGGCAGGCAATTTTTTTCCGCCCGTTTTTAATAAACGTGTCGGTCAGCATCTCGCTGTCACGAAAATTGTCGGTATCGACGGAGTAAATATTCTGAAAATCACCTTCCACTTTACCGATTACAACCACCGGCACACCGTAGGTATCAAGCCGAGAGAAAAAGGATTCATTGGCAGGCGAACTCAGCATAATGACCCCTTTAATCATTTTCTGTTTTATTTTGCTTTCACATTTGAGCAGGTCATCTTCACTGCTCTTTGACGTTTGCAAAATAACATCAAACCCTTCCTCTTCTGCTTTTGCGGTTATGGCGTGCAGAACATCAGAGAAAAAAGGATTACCGGCGGTGGTTTTCGTTGAGCGGGTAGATATCACCATAATGGCGTCAAAGCCAGAAGAGGTCAGGGCGCGGGCAAGTTTATTGGGTTGATAATTTAATTCTTCAATCGCTTTTAGCACTTTCTCCCGTGCTTCAGGAGAAATATTGGTTTGTTTATTCAACACTCTGGACACGGTTGATTTTGAAACGCCAGCAACGCGCGCAATATCATAGATGGTGGGTGACATACACCTTACTCACTCCGGGACGGCAATGTCGTTCATCTTACTGGAGAAAAAACGACAATGGCAATAATTATGAATTGATAATCAACGATCTGCCCCCATTTATTGTATTCTGAAGCAAGTCATTCCAGGCTTCCAGCAACGAAGGACGGCGATGAAGCGACTTAAAAACGAACTCAATTCTCTGGTGAACCGCGGCGTCGATCGCCATTTGCGCCTGGCGGTCACCGGGCTTAGCCGCAGTGGCAAAACGGCGTTTATCACGGCGATGGTTAACCAGCTGCTGAACCTGCACGCCGGGGCACGCCTGCCGCTGCTCAGTGCGGTGCGGGAAGAGCGTCTGCTGGGCGTTAAGCGCGTTCCCCAGCGCGATTTCGGTATCCCGCGTTTTACCTATGATGAAGGGCTGGCACAGCTATACGGTGACCCACCCGCCTGGCCGACACCCACGAGAGGGGTGAGCGAAATCCGTCTCGCGCTGCGTTTTCGTTCCAATGAATCATTGATGCGCCACTTCAAGGATACCTCCACGCTCTATCTGGAGATTGTGGATTACCCGGGCGAATGGCTGCTCGATTTACCCATGCTGGCGCAGGATTATCTCAGCTGGTCGCGACAAATGACCGGTTTGTTACAGGGTCACCGCGCGGAGTGGTCGGCAAAATGGCGGCAGTTATGCGCAGGACTAGATCCGCTGGCGCCCGCAGATGAGAATCGCCTGGCGGCGATTGCCGAAGCCTGGACGGATTATCTGCATCAGTGCAAACAGGAAGGGCTGCACTTCATCCAGCCGGGACGGTTTGTTTTGCCGGGCGACCTGGCGGGTGCGCCTGCGCTGCAGTTCTTCCCGTGGCCCGACGTGGATGGCGTCGGAGAGGCAAAGCTGGCGCAGGCAGACAAGCACACCAACGCCGGGATGCTGCGCGAGCGCTACAACTACTACTGTGAAAAAGTGGTGAAAGGTTTTTATAAAAACCACTTTTTACGTTTCGATCGTCAGATTGTGCTGGTGGACTGCCTGCAACCGCTCAACAGCGGGCCGCAGGCTTTCAACGATATGCGCCTGGCGCTGACGCAACTGATGCAAAGTTTTCACTACGGGCAGCGTACGCTGTTTCGCCGCCTCTTTTCCCCGGTGATCGACAAACTGCTGTTTGCGGCCACCAAGGCCGATCACGTAACGGTTGATCAGCATGCCAACATGGTGTCGCTGTTGCAGCAACTGGTGCAGGACGCCTGGCAAAATGCGGCGTTCGAAGGGATCAGCATGGATTGTCTTGGGCTGGCTTCCGTACAGGCGACGCAAAGTGGGCTGATTGATCTTAACGGCGAGAAAATCCCGGCCCTGCGGGGGAATCGCCTCAGCGACGGTGAACCGCTGACCGTGTATCCCGGCGAAGTGCCTGCACGCCTTCCAGGGCAGGCATTCTGGCAGAGTCAGGGATTCCAGTTTGAAGCCTTCCGCCCACAGGTCATGACCGTCGATCAGCCGTTACCGCACATTCGTCTGGATGCGGCGCTGGAGTTTTTGATTGGAGATAAATTGCGATGACGGAACCGTTAAAACCCCGGATTGATTTTACCGGGACGCTTGAGCAGGTGCAGCAGGAGGCCTTCAAAGCGGCGCAGACGTTCAGCGGCACGCAGGCGGAACATTTCGCCCCGGCGCTAACAGACGAGCCGTCCGTCGAGGAAGGCCAGGCGGAAGCAGTCGTTGAGGCTGCTTTACGTCCGAAACGTAGCCTGTGGCGTAAGATGGTCGCGGTCGGGCTGGCGCTGTTTGGCGTGAGCGTGGTTGGGCAGGGGGTGCAGTGGGGTATCAACGCCTGGCAAACTCAGGACTGGGTGGCGCTGGGCGGTTGTGCCGCAGGGGCCCTGATCGTGGGAGCGGGCGTCGGGTCCGTTGTGACTGAATGGCGTCGGCTGTGGCGTCTGCGACAGCGAGCGCATGAGCGGGATGAAGCTCGCGATCTGCTGCACAGCCACGGTACCGGAAAAGGCCGCGCATTCTGCGAAAAGCTGGCGGCGCAGGCCGGGATAGACCAGTCACACCCGGCGCTGCAGCGCTGGTATGCCGCTATTCATGAAACCCAAAATGACCGGGAAGTCGTGACGCTTTACTCCCACATGGTGCAGCCTGTACTGGATGCTCAGGCGCGACGCGAGATTAGCCGCTCTGCCGCGGAATCAACGCTGATGATCGCGGTCAGCCCGCTGGCTTTGGTGGATATGGCGTTCATCGCCTGGCGTAACCTGCGGCTGATAAACCGTATCGCCAGTCTTTATGGTATTGAGCTTGGCTACTACAGCCGACTGCGGCTGTTTAAGCTGGTGTTGCTGAATATCGCCTTTGCCGGTGCCAGTGAGCTGGTGCGTGAAGTCGGCATGGACTGGATGTCTCAGGATCTGGCGGCTCGTCTCTCAGCGCGTGCCGCGCAGGGAATTGGGGCAGGGTTGTTAACCGCACGTCTGGGCATTAAGGCGATGGAAGTCTGTCGTCCACTGCCGTGGATCGACGATGACAAACCGCGCCTGGGGGATTTCCGCCGTGAATTGATTGGGCAGCTCAAAGAGACGCTCAATAAAAAACCGGTTCAGTAACCGGTTTGTTTACTAATCGTGCTGGCTGTCAATCTTTCTTGACAGCCATCTTCCGCATCACCGTGTTCTGACATATCATTTTAAGGTTATTGGCTTAAAACGGTGAATTTCCCATGCGTCTTGAAGTCTTCTGTGAAGACCGTCTCGGTCTGACCCGCGAGTTACTCGATCTCCTTGTTTTACGTAGCATTGATTTACGTGGCATTGAGATCGATCCTGTCGGGCGAATTTACCTCAATTTTGCCGAAATTGAATTTAATACGTTCAGCAGCCTGATGGCTGAAATACGCCGTATCGCTGGCGTTACGGATGTACGCACTATCCCCTGGATGCCGTCTGAACGTGAACATCTCGCGTTGAGTGCCTTGCTGGAAGCCATGCCAGAGCCTTTCCTGTCACTGGATCTGAAAAGCAAAGTCGAGCGGGTAAACCATGCGAGCTGCCAGCTGTTCGCCCAGAGCCAGGACAAGCTCAGTCACCACCACGCCGCGCAGCTGATCCCGGGGTTTAACTTCCAGCGCTGGCTGGACAGCAACCCGCAAAATACGCACAGCGAGCATGTGGTGATCAACGGGCAGAATTTCCTGATGGAGATTACGCCGGTGTATCTGAAAGGGGAGAATGACGCCCGCGTACTGACCGGTGCCGTGATCATGCTGCGCTCTACCGTGCGGATGGGCCGTCAGCTGCAAAATCTCTCCAGTCAGGATGTGGGGGCGTTCAGCCAGATCATTGCCGTCAGCCCGAAAATGCGTCATGTGGTTGATCAGGCCCGTAAGCTTGCCAGTTTGACCGCGCCGCTGCTGATTACCGGCGATACCGGGACCGGAAAGGACCTGCTGGCCCACGCCGTACATCTGGCCAGCCCGCGCGCCGCAAAACCGTATCTGGCGCTGAACTGTGCCTCTATTCCAGAGGATGCTGTCGAGAGCGAGTTGTTTGGCCACGCCCCGGAAGGCAAGAAAGGCTTCTTCGAGCAGGCTAACGGCGGCTCTGTACTGCTGGACGAGATAGGCGAAATGTCGCCACGCATGCAGGCCAAACTGCTGCGCTTCCTGAACGATGGTACGTTCCGTCGGGTCGGTGAGGATCATGAAGTTCATGTGGATGTGCGCGTGATTTGTGCCACCCAGAAAAACCTCGTTGAGCTGGTACAGAAAGGGATGTTCCGGGAAGATCTCTACTATCGACTGAACGTGTTGACGCTAAACATTCCGCCGCTGCGCGATTGTCCGCAAGATATCATTCCGCTGACGGAGCTGTTTGTGGCACGCTTTGCCGACGAGCAGGGTGTACCGCGTCCGAAACTGTCAGCCGATCTGGGGACGGTGCTGACGCGCTACGGCTGGCCGGGTAATATTCGTCAGTTGAAAAATGCCGTCTATCGGGCGCTGACGCAACTGGAAGGGTACGAGCTGCGACCGCAGGATATCCTGTTACCGGATTACGATGCCGGAACGGTATCGGTGGGCGAAGAGGCGATGGAAGGCTCGCTGGATGATATTACCAGCCGTTTCGAGCGCTCTGTGCTGACTCAGCTGTATCGCAGCTACCCAAGCACCCGTAAGCTGGCAAAACGCCTGGGGGTATCCCATACCGCGATTGCGAATAAGCTTCGTGAATATGGGCTCAACCACAAGAAGGGTGACGAATAACGATAAAAGCCTCTGTAAAGAGGCTTTTTTTCGCACTTACTCTTTCGCCAGAGGCGTGGTATCTACCTCGACTTTTGTTTCTCCCTGAATCACTGCAATTTTCTGTTCAACCTCTTTCACCTGTTCCTTGCTGTGAAGCAGGGTATAGGTCAGGTCGAATTGCGTGCTGGCGCCAGGTTGTAACTGCTTAACGCGTTTCTGCTCGCGTTCAATGGTGACGGGATAGGCGTAGCTGGTTCCCGGCTCAATACCCGTGACATAACCCTGTTTAAGCGTGTCGGTATTTTTCCATAAGGTCAGGACAGGCAACTGCCGCGTGTCGAACTGAATTGACGCGCCTTTGTCTCCCGCCTTATTGATCACGGCTGCCAGCGTCTCATGGTTATTATCCGCGAGCGGTTTGATATTGAAGACCATTTCATCAAAGCCCTGAGTGGGGCCGGCGTAGGTTTGCCAGTTATCCAGACCCGCTTTAGCATAATCATTGAAAGGACCAATACTGGCTGCAGGTGCAAGGAAACGGGCACCTTCTTCGAGGATTGGCGTACCAAAGTTGCTGTGGTAGATAATCTGATAATCATGAGGATAATCAGCATGGTTGGTCAGAACATCATGCAGGCTGAACTGGTTGCTGCCCGGCACGTAGCGCAGTTCGGTCATGGTCTGCAAATCCGCTTTTTTAAACGTGCTCTCTTTAATTAAACCGCGAATGCGGATTTCATGTGGTGCGGTATCTGCAACCTCCACTTCCACCTGCGACGCTGGCGTATTTCCCGCCTTGCCGTGCAGGGTATAAATCTGGCCGTCTGCCGTGACCGGGTGGCCTGTCCATTCATAGCCACAGCGAACCATCATCTCGTTGAAACCTTCCAGCCAGCCGAGACCGTTTCGACTTTCCAGATTGATAAAGGCCGGATTCACGACCTCTTTCACCGGAGAGGACCATCCCATTTGGGTGCCAAAACCCTCGACATGCAGCAGATTCATCCCGCGCGTCGGGCTAAGGGTGATTGTCAGGCCATTTTTACTGCTGATGACAATGATCTTGCTGCCTTCCTGCTTACCGCCATGCAGGACTTTTTGTTCGATGCTGAAAGGCTGACCCTGAAATTTCAGCTCATCGCTGGAAATTTTCCAGTTTCCTTTCTCCATGCTGCTTTCAGCGCTTGTCAGCACCCAGGTTTTAGCTGCAGCATGTCCAGAGATCAGTACCGCAAGGACCGTAAACGCCAGTTTTATCTTCATGTTCTATCCCTTTTGCTGAAACGATTTTTTATTTCGTAAGCAAATCTAATGTTTAGTCGGGGAGGGAAATGTGATGGGCTTCACTGGTGGAGAAGTTGCGTTTTTTTAACCTTTATTGTGTGTGAATGATCTCGTTTATGGCGAGTATTTGCACATTTCTTTCATTAAAAGCGTGAGGTTATCCCAATACAGCTTTAACGATTCAGCTGCGCGGGTAATAAAAAACCCCGCATCGGCGAGGTTTGGAAAGTAAGGTGTACTCTTAAATAAACCTTTTATTTCATTACATTGCTAAGCTTTATAGAATGCCTGCTAATGATCAGGCTTTCAGCGCGTCCAGCGCAGCAGTGTAATCAGGTTCAGTGGTGATTTCGTTGACCAGTTCGCTGAACACGACGTTATCGTTTTCATCGATCACCAGAACGGCACGCGCCGCCAGGCCTTTCAATGGGCCTTCAGCAATGCCTACACCGTATTTCTCAAGGAAATCCGGGCTACGCAGAGTGGAGAGGGTGATGACGTTGCTCAGACCTTCTGCACCGCAGAAGCGGGACTGTGCAAATGGCAGGTCAGCTGAAACGCACAGCACCACGGTGTTGTCCATTTCAGTCGCCAGCTGGTTGAATTTACGCACGGATGCGGCGCACACGCCGGTATCAATGCTTGGGAAAATGTTCAGTACTTTGCGTTTGCCAGCAAACTGGCCCAGTGTGACGTCAGACAGATCTTTAGCCACCAGAGTAAAAGCCTGCGCTTTGCTGCCAGCCTGCGGAATGGAACCTGCTACAGCAACCGGGTTGCCCTGGAAATGAACGAGTTGTGACATAGATATCTTCCTGTTTACATATAGTTAACGTCGAGGCTAGTGTATGCCATCAGCGGATAACACGGCAAACCAATTTTTCGCCTTACCGGGCCGCAAGGAGTCAGTGATGAGAAGCGTTAAGGTCTATGAAGAAGCCTGGCCATTGCACACCCCGTTTGTCATCTCCCGTGGCAGCAGAAGTGAAGCAAGCGTGGTAGTGGTTGAAATAGAAGAAGAGGGGGTTAAAGGTGTTGGCGAATGCACGCCTTATCCTCGCTATGGAGAAAGCCTGGCCTCGGTGATGGCGCAAATTATGACCCTGGTGCCTGAGTTGCAAACCGGGTTAACGCGTGAGACGTTACAGCAGCGTTTGCCTGCCGGCGCGGCGCGTAACGCGATTGACTGCGCGCTGTGGAGCCTGGAGGCGGCGAAGCAGCAGACATCCTTACCTGCGTTTGTCGGCGTGACGCTCCCTCAGGAAGTCATTACCGCGCAAACCGTGGTGATTGGCGAGCCGGAGCAGATGGCTGCCAGTGCAAAAGCGCTCTTTGAGGCTGGCGCCACGCTGTTGAAGTTGAAACTCGACGATCGCTTGATCAGTGAGCGCATGGTCGCCATTCGGGCGGCGGTACCGGAGGCTACTCTGATTGTGGATGCCAACGAGTCATGGCATCCGGAAGGGCTGGCCGCGCGCTGCCAGTTGCTGGCCGATCTGGGGGTCGCCATGCTGGAGCAACCCCTTCCGGCGCAGGATGATGCGGCGCTGAAGAACTTTATCCACCCGCTGCCCATCTGCGCTGATGAAAGCTGTCATACCCGCGATAGCCTCGACGGCTTAGCGGGCTGCTATGAGATGGTCAATATCAAGCTCGATAAAACGGGGGGGCTGACCGAGGCGCTGGCGCTGGCTTCCGAGGCGCAGGCGCAGGGATTTTCGTTAATGCTGGGGTGCATGCTCTGTACTTCCCGGGCGATTAATGCGGCGCTACCGTTGGTCAATCAGGTCAGTTTTGCCGATCTCGATGGCCCGACGTGGCTGGCGGTTGACGTTTCGCCAGCACTCACTTTCACCAGCGGAGTGCTTCATCTCTGAGGCTGCCAGCGCAGAAGTTCCACCATGGCTTTCAGGTATTTTTCGCTGGCTTCGTCGGATGATATCGGGGGAAATTCCGCGGTGATGCAGTGTAAGTCCAGATCGGCGCACCAGCTACCAAATGACCCCGGTGTTTCATAGCCAACACTGCTGACCAGAGGCAGGGCGAAGGCATCGGCAAGCCACTGCCCCAGCGCGGAGTGACGGGGATCCTCAATACAGGCGAGCGGATCGTGAAATGAGACAACCCACGCAGGGTGGATCTTGTGAATTAACTGGCAGAGCGCCTGTGTCTCTGGCTCTGAGCCGGGTTTTTCTCCCGTCAGTAAGACGACGTCACGTTCTTCAGCCGAGCTGTTCCAGCGGTAGACCGTTTCACCCGCACGCCAGTTGGCTGCAGGGAAGTTGCGGTTTAAGTCAATCCCTCTCGCATTCGCCCTCAGCCCAAGCTGACAGCCATCCGGATTGACGGTCAGGATCACATGGTGCCGGCGCAGCGTCGGGGCGAGGGTGCGTAACGCGCAGGAGAGGGTGACGATAGAAGAGTTCTCGTCACCGTGCGTGCCTGCAATAATCAGGCCGCTGTGGCGATCGGCATCCGGTGCGGGAAACCAGATCAGCGGGGCACCTAAGAAAGAGTGGCCATAATGTTCGGTGCCTGGCGGAAAAGCGCCACGTTCCGTTCTTGGTCGTGTAACTGCCATAGGAAATCCTGATAAAGAAGAGCTTACTGGCAGTGTTGTGCAAAACTCGCGTTTAATCAAATAGTTTCATCGAAGGGCGAACATTGCCTGATATCACCTTTCCGGCATAAGGTATTTGCATTACGCTGTTTCGAAACAAATAATTACGCATCCGCGTATTACCGATTTTAAAAGGGGATCTCATGAAGCATCCTGTTTCGCTGCTTTTCACTGCGCTGTGCCTTTGCGGGCTATCGTCATATTCTTACGCTGCTGATGTGCCAAAGGGCACGGTACTGGCACAAAAACAGGAGCTGGTCAGACACATCAAAGACGAACCCGCGTCGCTTGATCCGGCCAAAGCCGTGGGGTTACCCGAGATTCAGGTGATTCGCGATCTGTTTGAAGGCCTGGTCAATCAAAATGAGAAAGGGGAGCTGACACCGGGCGTGGCGACGCGCTGGCAGAGTAACGATAACCGCATCTGGACATTTACCTTACGTGATGATGCGAAATGGTCTGACGGTACGCCGGTCACGGCGCAGGATTTTGTCTACAGCTGGCAGCGTCTGGTTGACCCGAAAACCACCTCGCCGTTTGCCTGGTTTGCCGCTCTGGCGGGAATCAACAACGCTCAGGCGATTATAGATGGCAAAGCCGCGCCCGATACGCTGGGGGTCACGGCGGTGGATGCCAGAACGTTACGCGTTCAGCTGGATAAACCGTTGCCGTGGTTCAGCAACCTGACGGCGAACTTCGCGTTCTATCCGGTTCAGAAAGCGAACGTTGAAAGCGGTAAAGAGTGGACGCGTCCGGGATCCCTGGTGGGCAATGGGGCCTACGTACTGAAAGACCGTGTGGTGAATGAGAAATTGGTCGTTGTGCCGAATACCCACTACTGGGATAACGCGAAAACTGTTCTTCAAAAAGTGACGTTTATTCCGATCAACCAGGAGTCTTCCGCCACCAAACGCTATCTGGCAGGGGATATTGATATCACCGAGTCGTTCCCGAAAAACCTGTATCAGAAGTTACTCAAGGATATTCCCGGACAGGTTTACACACCGCCGCAGCTGGGAACGTATTACTATGCATTTAACACGCAAAAGGGTCCGACCGCCGATTCCCGCGTGCGTCTGGCGCTGAGTATGACCATCGATCGCCGGATTATGGCGGAGAAAGTGTTAGGTACGGGAGAAAAACCCGCCTGGCATTTCACGCCTGATGTGACGGCAGGTTTCACGCCAGAGACATCACTGTTTGAGCAGATGTCGCAGCAGGAGCTAAACGCACAGGCCAAAACCTTGCTGCAGGCGGCGGGGTATGGTCCTCAGCGTCCACTGAAGCTGACCCTGTTGTATAACACGTCAGAGAACCATCAGAAAATCGCGATTGCGGTGTCGTCGATGTGGAAGAAGAACCTGGGTGTAGACGTCAAACTGCAAAACCAGGAGTGGAAAACCTATATCGATAGCCGAAACACAGGGAATTTTGATGTGATCCGTGCGTCCTGGGTCGGGGACTACAACGAGCCATCGACCTTCCTGTCGCTGCTGACATCCACCCACAGCGGCAATATCTCCCGCTTCAACGACCCGGCCTACGATAAGATCATCAATCAGGCGACGCTTGAAACCACCGCGGAAGCCCGTAATGCAGATTACAACCGGGCGGAGAAGATCCTCACGGAAAAAGCGCCAATTGCGCCGATCTACCAGTATACCAACGGACGTCTGATTAAACCCTGGGTGAAGGGATATCCGATCAATAACCCTGAAGACGTGGCGTACAGCCGTACGATGTATATTGTGAAGCACTGAATGTTTGATAGACGTTCTGAACGAGGCGGCGTGTGCGCTGCATATTGCCGCTGAAATATCATTCGGGATTATATTGCCAGGCAATATCCGCAGGACGCTGTTCGGTGAACTGACTTTATGAGCACGCTGATGTCTGGCCTTTCCGCGAAAGCGCGGGCAGGGTACAGCCTGGAGCGTTTACGGGAAACCGTACGCCTGGCGGGTCTGGCGCTTCGACAGATACTTCCACGCTGATGCCAGACCCTGTCTATCCTTGTCAGATGGTTTGCCCGCCCGACACTTCAATACGTTGTGCGGTTACCCATCGGTTATCATCACGCAGCAAATTGGCGACCACCGGCCCGATATCGTCGGGAACGCCGACTCGCCCGAGTGCGGTCATGGCGGCAAACTGCGCGTTGACATCGGCGTTGTCGCGAACCAGGCCGCCGCCAAAATCGGTTTCAATGGCGCCTGGTGCGATGGTATTGACCGTGATGCCGCGCGGGCCCAACTCGCGTGCCAGATAAACGCTGAGCATTTCCACAGCCGCTTTTGCCGCAGCGTAAGCGGAGAATCCTGGGTACGATATCCGGGTCAGGCCGGACGAGAAGTTGATGATGCGCCCGCTGTTCGCTAGCAGTGGTAAAAGGGTCTGGACCAGGAAAAATACCCCTTTGACATGGACATTGAAGAGCCCGTCGAACTGCGCTTCGGTGGTCTCGGCCACCCCGGCAAACTCACCGTGACCAGCGTTATTTATCAGGTGGTCGAAGGTATTTCGTCCCCAGACCTCGGCAAGTTGTTGACGTAGCGTTTTGGCAAATGCTGGAAAACTCGTAGTCTGCGCCATATCCAGTTGAAGCGCGATTGCCTTACGACCAAGAGTGCGGATTTCCGTGACAACCGCTTCAGCCTGGGTGGTATTTCCTCTGTAAGCGACGATAATATCGCCACCCTGACGCGCGATGGAGAGGGCAGTGTTACGGCCAAGACCACGATTGGCGCCAGTGATAAGTGCAATTTTGCTCATGATATATCCTCTGTTTGGTGGAGCTTTTACAATAGGAGAAGTGCACCAGTCCGCATTGCCTGATTCTGGTTATCTTTTGCCTGTTTCTCTTTTCATGATTCGTTCTGATGAGAATGACCGCATACTATGGTTCATAAACTTGTCTGAAAGAGTGTCTATGCGTGATATCCTGCTCGATCTCTGCCGCCGGTATGCCGATGCTCACGTCGACCATAGTGGGGTTGCCATAACGCCGGTTCCAGGGTTGACGATTATCCGGGCTTTGCATCCTGGCGAATTGCAGGCGGCGATCAACAGACCGCTGATGGCGATGCTGCTGCAGGGTCGCAAACACGTCGCTACGGGGGCGGAAAGTTTTGAATATGGCCCCGGAGAGGCGATGGTGATTGCCGCCGATGTGCCGACCCTCAGCCAGATTACCCAGGCCAGCCTTCGCCATCCTTACTATTCCCTGGTGTTGGAACTGGATACCGCCATCCTGCGTGAGCTGCAGGAAGCTGTGCCAGTGGCGCGGGGGGATGCGCCTTGCGTTGGGGTTGAGCCAATGAATGCTGAAGTGACGGATGCGGCTTACCGGCTGGCAAGGTTGTTTGAACAACCGGAGGCGATGGCTGTTCTTGGGGATGGGCTACGGCGAGAGCTGCATTACTGGTTGCTTCGCAGTGTCCATGGTCCTGCTATTCGCGCCCTGGGCGCGGCGGATAGCCATTCTGGGCGAATTAGCCGTGTGGTCGCAATGTTGCGTAAGGAGTTTACACGTACGATAAGCGTGGAGGAGCTTGCTGACGTGGCGGGCATGAGCGTGTCCGTATTCCATCAGCATTTTCGCGCTATCACCACGATTTCGCCTTTGCAATTTCAGAAACAACTACGCCTTATCCATGCCCGTCGCCTGATGCTGGTCGATGGCGTAGGGATCGCGCAGGCGGCGTATACGGTCGGTTATGCCAGTGTTTCGCAGTTTACGCGCGAATATGCCCGCATGTTTGGCGCGCCACCGGGGCGGGATAAACGCATGGCGACAGTGCGAGCCTGATTTGACGTGTAATAGCGATATTTTCAATCACAGAGGGTGCGTACTAGCCCCCATTTGCTTATTTCGCCATGATCTCTGCCGTAATATGAACTTTATTTCCCATCCGCGCTTCAATTATTTTATAAGATTGACCGCCTTCTTTTTGTACTAACTAGCGAATTTTGCTTTCCGCGTTATCAAGCGTATCGCCGGTTGTGGTGACGGTTTACGCATATACGGAAAATGGCTGGAGAAAATAAACCAATAAAAGTGGTATGAGGGTTTTCATAGTACTAGCCTCCTGCAGCGGCAGGTGAATTAAATAACGGTTTTAAGCCAGGATTCAATATCTTGAGTCGGCATATTATTCTGTACATTCCAGGTGTTACTCATCGGCCACCACATGCCGTCTCCTCGGGCGAAGGGCGCGCGATAGCGAAGCATCTGGTCATCCGGATTTAAATGCAGTGCATCCAGTAGCGCGGGTAGGGTCAATACATCTTTGGTAAAGGTTTGATTTTTCACGCTTTCTACGGTTTCTGCCAGTTCTTCGTATGATGTCGTTTCACCCGCGATAAATATCACTTCATTTACGATTCGCGGTTGATGCAAATAAATTTCGGTGGTGAGGCGACCAATATCCGCAGGTGATGTCACGGTGACCTGTGTTTCCCATCCCCCGAGCGCATGGATGGTTTTTTCGGATAAATTCACCACATCAAATGCCGGTTCGAAGAGAAAACTGGTAAACATACCGGTTGAAACAATGACCCATTCCGTCGCGTTCTGTTCCCGCAGGAGCGTCCTGACATCATACTGCTCGTCCCAAACGGGCTGACCGCTACCTTTGCCTACCACATCGTAATTCACGCCAAACTGCCAGGGAAAATAGCGTCTAACGCCAGCCTCCAGCACCGCGCGAGTAATCTTTATCTGTGTTCCCGCGCCAGCGATAAACCCCATGCAGTTGATAACGGTATCAAAATTCGCGAAGTGGTTTTTTTAACGCGTCAATCGTGCTGGCAGCGACATCGACAGAGATAAATTTGGCCCCTGTATCAGCCAGTTTTTGATGAATATCAGACTGCAGGTTGCCTTGCTTATCCCGGGAGTCGGGCGACACGATAACCGAAACGGCGCCATTGTGTTGGATGACCGCTGGAATCAGACACTTCAACACGGCAGCCCCCAGTTGTCCTGCGCCAAGCACTAATACTTTTTCACCCGTGTTAACATCACGTTCTTTCATGTTGATCTCCACTTTGTTAAATCGCCTGTTTACTTTGAGTAGAGAAAGCTTATGTCAGCGAAAGGCATTCGATAAGACGACGGATGCAAGTTAGACTGTTCGCATAAATGGGATAATCAAAGCATTAAGACGGGGTGGAAATATGGATAAGCTGGCGTCAATGCAGGTCTATGTTTGTGTGGTCGATACCCATAGCTTCGCCAGGGCGGCAGAAGTCCTTGGACTGCCGCGTTCAACGGTATCGCGGGTCATTAAGGAGCTGGAGTCCTGGCTTGGGATTCAGCTTTTACAGCGCACCACCCGCAAACTCAGCGTAACCGCAGATGGACGACGTTATTACGACGAGAGCAAAAGGCTTCTGGCGGATATCGCAACGATGGAATCTTCATTCCCCGGCCGATCCGCACAGCCCAAAGGCCGCTTTAAAGTGGGAATGCCGCAGTCACTTGCCCGGCATTGTATTATCCCCAGGCTTCCGGCGTTTCTGCATCAGTATCCTGAACTGGAGTTGCGACTTTGCTCAAGCGATAACGTCGAAGACATCATTCAGGAAGGGTATGACTGCGTTATTCGTACCGGCAGGATCGAAGATTCAACGACGCTGGTCGCGCGCCCTCTTGCGAATTTTCGGTGGGTGATTCTGGCCTCGCCAGACTATATTGCCACCCATGGTAAGCCGGATAACGTCGACAGCCTGGAAAGACATCACGCCGTTGGCTACCTGAATCACCGCACCGGACGTACCACCGACTGGCTTTTTACGCTTGATGATGGCGACTGCGCGATCCGTATGAAAGAGACGCTGATCGTTGATGATACTGACGCTTATATCCAGGCCGGAATTCAAGGGGTCGGGTTGATTCGTGTCGCCAGCTATCTGGTTGCGCCCTATCTGCAAAACGGAGCGCTCGTTCTCTGTATGGAGAACCTCTCTTTTGATTTACCGCTTTCGCTGGTCTATCCGCAAAACCGCTATCTTCCTCCTTCGGTACGCGCCTTTTATGACTGGAGCAGAGCGGTGCTACACCAACACGGCGACTGATGATTAAAACCGCAGCATGGCTGTTTTTAACTGCGCCATTAGCCAGTTAAGTGCGGCATCCTGCGCCCGCCGCTTGTGACGCAAAATACACAGCGTAAACGTGGGGTAATTCACGGGCGTTGCGCTGGACCGTAAAGTAAAATGTTGCTGCCACCGTCGGGCCAGCCCGTCGGGAACCGTGGCGAAAACGGGCATGCTGGTTAGCAGCAGAGGAAAGGTAGAAAAATTCGCCGTAACGTAACGCACACGGCGTTGTAATCCCTGGCTGGCGAGTTGTCGGTCAATTTCGCTGTGGTTTGATTCGCGATACGACACCATGACGTGCTCATAAGCGACAAAGTCGTTTATCAACAATGGCCCATCGCAGGGGATCTTCTGTGGCGACCAGAGCGTGGAAACCCCCATCGTCATAACGGGTTCACTGATGACTTCACCAATGTTCGTTTTATTCAGCGAAACCGCGATATCAATGACATCTTCTTCCAGTAACCGACGGACCTGGAAGGGATCGGCGGTGACAATATGCAGCTCCACGCCCGGTGCTTCATGAGCAATGGCGGGCAATAAATCCGGCATCAGCCAGTGCTCGCTCCAGTCGCTCATGCCCAGTCGAAAGGTGTGTTTTGCCTTAGCGGGAGAAAAGTCCTGTACGCCAAACATTACCGTATGCAGGTTTTCCATCAGCGGCTGCATATGGGATATCAGCGCTTCGGCGCGTGGCGTCGGCAGCATCCCTTTAGCGCTGCGCACAAATAGCGGGTCGTTGAACATCTCGCGCAGCCGTTTCAGCGCCCCGCTGATGGCGGGCTGCCCAAGATGCAAAACCTCGGCGGTACGGGTGACGCTGGCCTCTCGGTATAACACCAGAAACACGGTCAGCAGATTCAAATCTATACGGCTGAAATCATTTTCAATGATTTTCTTCATCATAATAATCAATTTGAATGTTATTCCTGCCAGAAGGATAGTGAACATCACCCTGATAAATCAACCATGCGCAGAATGCGCGGAGGGCGTGATGAAACAGTATCGAACAGGTGACAGCGTGATTTTTAAAGTACTGGAACGTGAAATTCACATTCCGGCAGCGGATTTATATCCAGACTCTCTCCTGTCAGCAGATTCAGATGAGGCTAACCAACCGGTTGCGCTATCAATACATAGTTGGGTCGTCCGCACCCCCGACGATATTATTGTGATTGATACCGGGACCGGTAACGACCGCGATCGCGGGAATAATCCGCTTTATCATCAGTTATACACCCCCTATCTGGAGAACTTTCTGGCAACAGGTATCAAGCCGGAAGAGGTGACGTTGGTATTACTGACGCACCTGCATACCGACCATGTCGGCTGGAATACCATCTTGCGTGAAAATCGATGGGTGCCGCTGTTCCCTAACGCGCGATATATCTGCTCTGAGAAAGAGCTGATGCGGGTAAAAGACAGCGAGCGCTACCGGAATTTATGGCTCGACAGCCTGCTGCCGATTATTGAGGCGGGCTTGCTGGAAACGGTTGACGTTGCCGCGCAGCCGCTGTTCGGCGGCAGAATACACTATACGCCGACGCCAGGGCACAGCCCCGATCATGCGGCATTGATATTGTCCTGTGGCGGTGAATATGCCTTTTTTGCCGGGGATATCGTGCATTCGCCGTTACAGTTTGCCCATCCGGAATGGAATTCGGTGTTTTGCGTCGATCGCGAACAGGCGGAAACGTCGCGACGCCGGGCGATGGCGTGGTGCGCAGAACATCATGCCCTGTGGTTTAGCGCGCATTTCGCCGGACAGTCGTGCGGCTGGCTGAACGTCGATAAGCATGGGAACTATGGCTGGACGGAGGCGAGTGACAGTAAATGATGAATAACCGTTCTTTCATATTAGTTTTTGGCGCGACGGGTCAGCAGGGAGGTTCGGTGGCAAGAGCACTGATAAACAAAGGCTGGCCGGTGCGTGTTATGGTGCGCAATCCATCCTCTCCGGCATCACTCGCCCTTCGGGATGCCGGGGCTGAAATAGTCGCCGGGAACTTTGACGATATCGAGGCGATGAGGGGCGCAATGACAGGGGCATACGGCGTCTTCAGCGTCCAGCCCAGCTCGCCGGGAGGGACAGTGACCGACGACGATGAAGTTCGCTATGGCAAGACGATCGCCAGCCTTGCCTCCGAATGCGGCGTGCAGCATCTGGTTTATTCTTCAGGTGGTGCGGTGAGCGATCGGCCAACGGGCGTTGCGCATTTCGACACAAAAGCGGAAATTGAACGGCATATCCATACGCTGCCAATTGTGTCGACCATCGTACGACCTGCGACTTTTATGGATCTGTTGGTCATGCCAGGTTTCGGGCTTGATGAGGGGCAATTCCACTTCTTTATGCAGCCTGATGGTGCGATGCAGGTTCTCGCGGTAGAAGACATCGGCAAAATTGTCGCCGCGATTTACGCTCAACCGGAGCGATTCAAGGGCAAAACATTTGAAATTGCCAGCGATGTTGTCACTGGCCTGCAGCTTCAGGAGCTGTTCTCAGCAGCGGCAGGACGGCTGATTCCTTATTCTCGTTTTTCCGATGATGTGCTAACCGCGAATCCCTTCCTGCAAAAGTTGACTGCGCTGGCGGATGATGGACGGCTGGTAGGGCATGCCTCCCTGGAGGAGATGCGGCAACTGAATCCGCAACTGCAATCCTTTGAGTCCTGGCTGGCGGGAAATGGGCGTGGTGCTTTCGAACGGGCGCTGGCAATCTCTGCCAACTGGGAGTTTAACCGGTAAAACCTTCACCCGGCTCCAGCCATGCGGAGCCGGGAAGGGGTGATTGAGGCGATAAGGGGATTCATATTGTCAGGTTTAAATTGATCTTCCCGCGCCAGGGCTGTGTCGCCGTCGTCGCCGATACCGGTGCCGGACGTGATGATAAAGGGCCGATCGCTGCCTTTCAGCGGCAGGCTGATGGCGTGAATAACCCGTTGGTCTTTTTCACAACTATCGACAAAATGGTGAAAATCATGGTCAAACTTGCGGCGACGCGCTATGTGAATGTGCCGCCTGGAGAGTAAACATCAGAACATCTCATCCACTGGATTTTTGCTTTGATGCTCAACGTATTCGGCAATCATGCCGTCCGGATGGCGAACCAGCATGTTCCAGCCAGTGGGAACGCGCTTCACCGGATTGATAATTGTCGCGCCGGTAGAGGGCAGGTGTTTCTCCCAGGCGGCAATGTCGTTGACCAGAAAAGTAGCCTGGGTGGCGCGAAAAGGTGCCAGGCTCTTATCGGTGCCGCCGATTAAAAGCACCGAACCCACCTGGGCCAGTTTGAGGTCGTATTCGGGATAGTCGAAGCGCAGTCTTGCCTCCTGTGCAATCAAGGTTTCATAAAAGGCAACCGTTTCGTCAAAACGACTAATCATGATGTATTGACGGGTCAGTATATTCAGAATTTTCATCATGCCACCTTCGTTATTACCACAGAAATAGCGTAGCAGCTCAGGGGGAGGGGATTCCTGTATCACCGTTGTTTTAACTCAAAAACACTGGAGATAATGATGAGCAATAACGCAACAATCGCACTTGCTACCGGTGGGAGTCGTGGTTTGGGCCATTCTACGGTAGAAGCGCTGGCTCGCCGGGGCGTCAACATTTGCAACTCAGTACGGAGGAAACGGTCATTTTTGACGCTTATTTCCCCTCCTGATACTGCGCTGGTCCGATATCACGTGCCAGCGCTTTTCTGTTCATTGTCGATCGTGAAGACGGCGCTGCATTGATACTGTGTTTTACAGCGCTGGGTATTGCTCTGTTTTTTTAAATTAAGAGAAATATTCATATTTTAAATATATTCCATCTCGTAAAAAAACTGTCCATTATTGGACTTTTTAATGGGTGTCGCCTCTTGCGGAAGTGTGTAAATATTGATGCGGGTCATATTATTAGGTGGCGCTGTAGATATTTTCTCTCGTATTGATTTAAATCAATGACGTTGCTTTGTTTGGATATGGATCTTCATTTTTTTCACTGAAATAGCCACTTATACTGACTATTTTCGGCGTTGTGGTTGATATTTCTTTATGAAAAGGCACGCTGCAAACCATATTTTAACTAAATAGAGTAAAATTCTTAAGGAATGTCTTAATTTGGGTTTTGGTTCCTGGTGGTTGATCTATTGCAGAGTTTTGTTCTAATATCGATTTATTCAGAAACGTCGTTAACTTCAACAAACATTCCTTAAGGAAAGGGACTGCTATGGCTGATACGTTCCAGAACGAGGTGCCTAAGGCACGCATTAATTTAAAACTTGCATTGCATACCGGAGGGGCGCAGAAGAAAGTTGAATTACCCCTTAAATTACTCGCTGTCGGTGATTTCAGTAACGGTAAAGAGAGCCGGCCATTATCTGAAAGAAAGAAAATTAACGTCAACAAAAATAACCTAAACAGTGTACTTTCGGAATTTAACCCGGAGGTCAACATGACGGTTCCGAATACGCTGGCGGGTGAGCGTACGGAAGAGAATGTAACGCTGCGCTTTTCAGATATGAAAGATTTTGAACCCGAACAGGTGGCCCGACAAATTCCCCAACTTCGTGCCATGCTGGCGATGCGTAATTTATTACGTGACCTCAAGTCCAATCTGCTGGATAACGCCACTTTCAGAAAAGAGCTCGAGAAAATTCTTAAGGACCCGGCGCTGTCTCAGGAATTACGTAACGAAATGAGTGCCCTGGCCCCGAAATAAAAACGGGCGCGTCTTTTAATGGATTAAACGAGAGAATGCTGATGTCTGTTAATACTGAAAATGGCTCCGCGCAGGGGCAGACCACTGTGCTGGAAAAAGAGAGCGTCTACGCTTCCCTGTTCGACAAAATCAACCTGACCCCGGCCACAAGCCTGGGTGATATCAATGCGTTTCTGGACGATGCCGCACTGTCTGATGCTCCGGCAGGTGAGCGCCTGACGGCCGCGATGCAGGTGTTTATGGACTGCATCCGCAAATCCGGCCAGCCAGTGGAAAAACTCGATAAAACCCTGATTGACCACCATATCGCGGAGCTGGATTTCCAAATCAGCCGCCAGCTGGATGCGGTGATGCATCATGCAGAATTCCAGAAAGTAGAATCCCTGTGGCGCGGCCTGAAGCAGCTGGTGGACAACACCGACTATAGCCTCAGCAGCGGGATTTGCCGCTATGAGATAGCGACTATCCTTCTGCAGAATGGCGAGCGTAGTGTCAGTATCGTGCCAGAGCAGCTCTTCCGTACAGGAGAAACCGGTTGTGTAAGAATGCGTCTTAAAGCTCCGGCCTTTCGTGAGGTGTTTTACCTGAGCATGGCGCCGGAAGCGGGCTGGTTTATCCGGCGCGAGTTTCAGAACATTAAAGAACGTACTCTTTTGACGGAAGAACGCTTTTTTGTTGCAGTCGATCGTCTGGCTTGAAGAGCGTATGTAAAGAGCTGGTTGCCTTGCAAGCCTATTCCAATAACTTCGCAAATTTCGCCAGCCACTGCGGATGCGCAGGCCAGGCCGGCGCGGTGACCAGGTTACCGTCAACGTGAGCCTGATCGATGCCGATATCGGCGTACTCGCCGCCGCTGAGTCGCACTTCAGGCGCGCAGGCCGGGTAGGCGCTACAGGTTCGCCCTTTCAGGATCCCGGCGGCTGCCAGCAATTGTGGGCCATGACATACGGCCGCAATGGGTTTGCGCGCGGCGTCAAATGCCTGTACCAGCTTCAGCACGTCAGCATTTAACCGCAGGTATTCAGGCGCTCTGCCGCCGGGGATGAGCAGGGCATCATAGTCCTGCTCGTTGACGGCAGAAAAATCGGCATTGAGGGTAAAACGGTGGCCGGGTTTTTCGCTATACGTCTGGGCTCCGTCGAAGTCATGGATCGCCGTCATGACATAGTCACCTTTCGCTTTGTCGGGGCAGACCGCGTCAACCTGGTGGCCAATCATCTGTAAGGCCTGAAAAGGAACCATCGTTTCATAATCTTCGGCGTAGTCGCCCACCAGCATCAGGATCTTCTTGCTCATCATTTTCTCTCTTTAATGGATAACGATGTTTTCGATATAACCTGGTGTAGCGCAAATGTCGGAAATAAAAAAGCCCGTCAGAGCACGGGCAAAATAAGCAAGTGATTTAGCAATTCGTTACCAACGTAATGGAGGATAACGGCGCGTATCTTACGCGTCTGTTAACAAGACCGATACCTGATAATTTCGGTAGGTGAAACAACGGATTAAACGTGCGTTACAGCGCGTCGAAAGTGGGATAAATGCTGTTTTCAATATATTCCGCCACTAACCAGATCTCGCCGCTAAAGATAAACCACAATCCGAAAATAATAAGCATTAAAATAATTATGGTGAGGATTATTTCTGTTCTTCCCATTGCAGACATTACCCACCCATTGTTGTTTTCAATCAAGACCGGCATTGTAGCGGGGCTTTATCCGATACACCAGTTTCACGCCGCCAGGACTTTATTGCGGCCGTCATTCTTGGCGCGATAAAGCGCGTCATCCACCCGTTTAAAGAGATCGTCGATACTCTCATCCTGGTTGTGCCGCGCCACGCCAATGCTCACCGTAAAACGCGGCAGGCCTGGGATCGTGATGCGGGCAACCGCGGCGCGGATCGTTTCCGCGATTTGCATGGCGGTGTCGAGCGACGTGCGCGGCAGCAGAATGACGAACTCTTCACCCCCCCAGCGAAACACAAAATCCTCTTTCCGGCTACAGGCTTCCAGCGTACGCGAAAGCGAGATGAGCACTTCATCCCCCTTCAGATGACCAAAAACGTCGTTGATATTCTTAAAATGATCGGTATCGACCAGCAGCAAACTGAATTGCTGCTGAACGGGAAGGTGAGTGAGATTCGTTTGCTCAGCGATAATATAGAACTGACGCCGGTTGAGCAGGCCCGTCATGGCGTCCCGTAGTGCGGCATGTTCCAACTCAAGCTCCAGCCGTTTTTGCTCGGTGATGTCATGAATAATGCACAACATCAGCTTATCACCGTATATCTCTATCGGCCCGGCATAGGTCTGAACATGGCGGGTTGAGCCATCGGCAAGACGGTGCACAAAGTTGAGCGGCTTATGTCCACCCGGCAGGGCGGCGATTTCACTCATTACCGGAATAACATCCCGCCCCAGCGTGTTGATTTCCCAGGTATGCTTGTTGCACATCTCATCATGCGAGTAGCCATAAAAGTTAAGCGCTGCCAGATTGGCATCGACTATTTGTCCATCACGGGCGGGGTCGATCAATAACATCGGTGCGCTGTTCGTGAGAAAAAAACGGGCGTAAAACCCCTGTTTTTTGCGCTGATAAGTGGCGGAGCGACTGGCTTTAAGCCCTGTCGGCACCGGATGCGAAATCCCTTCAAAAACGATCATGTCGCCGTACGGCGCGTGGTAGGTCAGCGAAAGACGACAGCTCAACGCGGTTTCATGTCCGTCGCGCCAGATTGTCCAGATTTCGACAATTTCCTGATCCGTTTTGAGTTCAGGAATATACATTGACAGCACGGCTTGCGCATTTGCTGAGAAGGGGCCTTTGCGCAGGTCATCCAGTGTTTTATCCCCCATCACGTGAGCCGCGGCCGTGTTCGCGAAAATAATATGGCCGGAAACGGGGGAGATCAGCCACACAGGCGTTTTAATGAAATTCAGTGCATTAAAAGTATTTTGCGACATAAGGAATTCCTGTATATCGGCACAATATGCCTGACGATCACGACAGAATCGACTCGCGTTGACCCCTTTGAACCATACTCCTGTTAACCCTGTGAGGCATGATTTTTTTGTGAAATAAAAGCGGATTCCGTATGAATTTTACCAATGGGTATAATCTGTTTCTCTGAATTAATCTGCAGCAGCAACCACGGAACCTGTTCGGCAGGTAAAGGTCTGGAGAACAGGAACCCTTGCAAATAGTCACACCCCAGCTCCGTTAACACCGCCCGTTGCTCTTCCGTTTCGATCCCTTCAGCAACAACATACATCTCCATTGTCCGGGCAATATTGATAATGGTCTCCACCAGCTTGCGGCTTTTTTCATTTTCCAGCATTGACGTTACAAAGCTTTTGTCGATTTTGAGCTCTTTTGCCGGAAGCACGCTGAGCATGAGCAGATTAGAATAACCGGTGCCAAAATCATCAATAGAGACGGTGATCCCGGCCTGGTTGAATGCACTCAGTAATTCGATACTGCGGTCAAGATTTTTAAGGGCAGTGCTCTCCGTGACCTCGAGAATGAGTCGGGAAGGCGACAGATTATATTTTTGCAACATGGACGATACGATCTGAAAGATATCCGGCTGTTCAAACTGCACAGGAGACAGGTTAAAGGAGAGCGTCCAATGGGCAAAACCTTGTTCAGTCCAGAAATGCAGCTGTCGGCATGCCGCTTCAATCGCCCAGTTACCCACAGGGATAATTAATCCTGTCTGTTCCAGCGAAGGTAAAAACAGATTCGGCAGCAGCACGCCTTGTTCGGGATGTCGCCAGCGCAGAAGCGCCTCAAAGCCATGGATTGTCTTCTCTTCAGCATGCCAGGTAGGTTGATACCACAGTTCAAACTGATCGCGCTCAAGCGCCTGGGTGAGCTCCTGCAGAAAACCGGGGTTGGCCGGGATCGCCGTCGACATCTCTGTCCGGTAGACCGCCCAGTCGTTTCGGCCCGCCTTCTTCACGTAATGCATTGCGGCATCCGCTTTTAGTTTTAATTCGTGCAGCGTTTCACCATCCTGAGGATAACGGCTGACGCCTGCACTGAGTGTGGTGCTCAGTGTATGCCCGCACAGGGAAAGAGGGCGGCGCAAGTCTTCGAGCAGCGTGGGGAGCAGGGTCTGGAGTTTATCGTCATCACATTCAGGAACCAGCAGGATAAAGGCATCGCCTCCCAGTCTTGCCAGGGTCATCTCTCGGGTCAGCCTCGCCGTGATGCGCTGTGCAATGGTGATTAACAACTCATCGCCGACATTATGTCCCCAGGTGTCATTAACCTGTCTGAAGTGATCAACATCGAGGAAAACTACGGCAAATTGCTTATTACTGAGCAGCGCACTGCGCAGGCAATCCTGCATCCGGAGATCCATCTGGTGGCGGTTAGCCAGGCCGGTGAGGGCGTCAAATCGCGCCTGGAGCTCGAGCTGGCGATTAAGCTGTTGCAGATTTTCCGTTAACCGACTGGTGCGCCAGTGTGAATCAATAAGCGAGATAATCAACATGATGCCGAGCAGGCTCAGCGTTGTTACCGAAACCCAGATAGATAATCCCAGTTCGCTGATCCCGTCGGGAAGGGTATGTGTCATGTCACCAAACTGAGCGGCACGCATTCCGGTGTAGTGCATGGCGCAGATGGCAGCCCCAAGGACTAAAGCGGCGAGAATGCGATTGATGAAGATCCCTTTTCGCTGATGCCGCAGGTGGAAGGCCAACCAGATTGCGGCTCCGGAGGCCATTATGGCAATCAATATGGATAAGCCGACGGTACGTTGATCCCAGATGATGGGGCTATCCAGCATCAGCGCGGCCATGCCGGTATAGTGCATCGACACGACTCCCGCACTCAGAATTAAGGTGGAGAGGATCAGCCTAAAGGGAGAAAGACGAGCGCCCGTCACGGCAATATTCATTGCCAGCGTAGACGCCACCACCGCGACGCCCAGTGAGGCAAGGGTTAACCAGAGGTGATAGCTCATGATCATGGGCATTTTCATCGCTAACATGCCGATAAAATGCATCGACCAGATCCCGATGCCCAGCGTAACCCCTCCGGCAATACGCCAGAACATTGCCGCCTTGCGACCGGAGAGGGGGATTTTTCCTGCACTGTCCAGAGCCAAAAACGAGGCGATAAAGGCCACGAGATAAGAGATGGCTATTAACACTGGGTCCCACGATACATTGAGCATTATGCAATCCCGCATCAAAGAGGGTTACTGACTTCGCCTGCCGGGCACATCTTTATTGGCAACGAGCATGCGCGTTTAAACACTATTAGTTAGGGGACTCGTAAAATGATCAGCCCTATTTAAATCTCAAACTGCATGCAATATAAAATATATCCTCAGTATTAACCTGTTAAGCGCAGCTAAACAAGGGCTAATAATTGCAGCAAAGCTCCTTAAATATGCGGGAGGCTATCACGTTTCGCTGACGTAGATGGTATCGCTTAAGTTCGTCTTAGACCAGTATCACAGCATTCATGACACAATATTTCCAGCAATACACTGTTTTTATCTCACTTAAGTTAAATTGCAGGTTGCTAACCACGAAACAACAAACCATCGGTATTCGTGAGGACAAACGTCATTGTGGATGCTATAACCCTTAATGCCGACCAAAAATATAAAGTTGTGGGAATGATTATGCTAAGAAATATTAGTGTCAGAACCTTCATTGTCTATTTCCTTTTGTCTCTTTTTTTGATAAACGCAGCTGTCGTGGTTCTTTTTTCGGGCGCGTCGCCGCTCTTTATTACGCTCAATGTAATAAATATGATTGCTCTTTTTTTACTCTGGGCCTACATGACCAAATATCTTGTGACACCGATCAATACTGTGAAAAAAAGTATTGAAGAAGTAACGGCAGGAAATCTTGGCGTGACGATCCCGGAGTTTGGTAACAACTGCGCAGGGCGTTTAATCCCTGGGATTAATAGCCTCTCGAGCAATATTGCGACACTGGTCCGGGAAATCAGGGCATCGTCACACACCGCCATGACCTTATCGGATCAACTCTCCTCACGCAGCGCGCAACTTTCTGTGAAAACGGAGCAGCAGTCTGCCTCGCTGGTGCAAACCGCGGCCAGCATGGAGCAGATGGCGGCAAGCACCAGAAATAATGCCGATAACACCCGGCTGGCCAGTGAACAGGCCAATGAGGCCACCCTTCAGGCACGCAAGGGCGGAGAACTGATGGGGCAGGTTGCTCACAATATGCAATCGATCACCGAATGCGCGCAGCAAATGACGGAGATTATCTCGATGATCGACGGCATTGCCTTCCAGACCAATATCCTGGCGCTTAACGCAGCCGTTGAGGCAGCAAGGGCGGGAGACCACGGAAAAGGATTCTCTGTGGTTGCAGAGGAGGTACGAAATCTGGCTCACCGCAGCGCGGACGCGGCGAAGAACATCAAAACGCTGATTGAAGTGACGAGTAATAACGTGACGCAGGGCGTAACGGTGGTGTCAGAAGCGGAAAAAAATATGCGTGAGATAGTGGCCGGATCCGGCAATGTCAGCCGTCTGATGGATGAAATTTCCAGCTCGACATCCGAGCAGGAGAAAGGGATTTCGCAGATCACGCTGGCATTATCAGAGCTGGAAAGGGTCACGCAAAGCAATGTAGCTATGGCGGAGGAACTTAACGGATCTTCCGACGTGCTGCGTAACCAGGTTATCGAATTGCAGTCCCGGACACGCAACTTCCGGCTCGACGGGAGAGCCCCCTCTGACGGTTCGTTGTCGGCACCGGGTGTTCCGCTGTCGTTCGCGCAGCGACAAGGACATTCTGTGTGAGATGGCACCGCCGTTAGCCGTACAATTCCCGAGCGATTTCAGCGCCATGCGGAACATTGTGGTTGCGTAACCTCTGCCGAAAGCTAGACTGACAACGAAAAGCTAAAAGGTGGAGGCGTTGTGGAGAGCATAAAAGGGTCTGAACTGAACGTTCCTGACGCAGTGTTTGCGTGGGTGTTCGACGGTAATGGCGGTGCCCGGCCGCTGGAAGACAACGATGAGATTGATCACGCGCATCCCTGCTGGCTACACCTGAATTATACCCATCCGGACAGCGCTGACTGGCTGGCATCAACCCCACTGTTGCCGAACAACGTACGCGATGCGCTGGCGGGTGAAAGCCTGCGGCCACGCGTGAGCCGGATGGGGGACGGTACGTTGATCACCCTTCGCTGTATTAACGGCAGCACGGATGAGCGTCCGGATCAGCTGGTGGCGATGCGGGTCTATATGGATGACGGTCTTATTGTCTCCACTCGTCAGCGTAAAGTGCTGGCGCTGGATGACGTGGTGAACGATCTGAAAGAGGGCACCGGGCCGACTGATTGCGGTAGCTGGCTGGTGGATGTCTGCGATGCGCTCACCGATCATGCGAGTGAGTTTATTGAAGAGCTGCACGACAAAATTATCGACCTGGAAGATAACCTGCTCGATCAGCAAATACCGCCGCGCGGCTTCCTGGCGTTACTGCGCAAACAGCTGATCGTGATGCGCCGCTATATGACGCCACAACGCGATGTGTATGCCCGCCTCGCCAGCGAACGCTTCAGCTGGATGAACGACGATCAGCGTCGCAGGATGCAGGATATTGCGGACAGGCTTGGGCGCGGGCTGGATGAAATTGATTCCTGTATCGCCAGAACGGCGGTGATGGCGGATGAGATCGCCCAGGTGATGCAGGAGTCGCTGGCCAGAAGAACCTACACGATGTCGCTGATGGCAATGGTCTTTTTACCCAGCACCTTCCTGACCGGACTGTTTGGCGTAAACCTGGGCGGTATCCCCGGAGGGGCTTATCGTTACGGTTTTACTGCGTTTTGCGTCATGTTAGCTGTTTTGATTGGCGGTGTTGCATGGTGGTTGCATCGTAGTAAATGGTTGTAAATTTACGCTTTTTACACCTTATACGCGGTTCAAAACGCTCTTTTAATTGAGCGAAGTCAATAAACCCAGGCCGCGTAAGGTGCAATATTACTCCCGCAGGTGAATGCAACGTCAAGCGATGGGCGTTGCGCTCCATATTGTCTTACTTCCTTTTTTGAATTACTGCATAGCACAATTGATTCGTACGACGCCGACTTTAATAGTCGGCTTTTTTTTGCCTCCCGTTTCTCAGGGTCTACCCTAAAAGGGTCAATCCAAAAAACTGGAGGGAAAGATGAACCATCTACTCGCGCTGCAACTGCTGCATTCACGGCAGTCCGATCCGGTCCCGACCGACCCAACGCCGATGCCCGATCCCATTCCTCGTCCGCAGCCTATGCCCGACCCGCCGCCCGATGAAGAACCGATTAAATTGTCGCATCGAACCCCGAGATCTGCGAGGATACGCGCCATCTGACTGCAAAGATGACCACGAGAGACTATTGTGACCGCTTTTTCTACCCTGAATGTTCTGCCTGCCGCCCAACTCGATAACCTCAACGAGTTGGGATACCTCACGATGACGCCTGTTCAGGCGGCCGCATTACCCGCCATTCTTGAGGGGCGCGATGTTCGCGTACAGGCAAAAACCGGCAGTGGGAAAACGGCAGCGTTCGGTCTTGGGCTGTTACAGCATATTGATGCCACCCTGTTTCAGACCCAGTCTCTGGTTCTGTGCCCGACCCGCGAACTGGCCGACCAGGTCGCGGGTGAGTTGCGTCGTCTGGCGCGCTTCCTGCCCAATACCAAGATCTTAACCCTCTGCGGCGGACAGCCGTTCGGGGCGCAGCGTGATTCGCTCCAGCATGCGCCGCATATTATTGTCGCGACACCAGGCCGTCTGCTGGATCATCTGCAAAAAGGCACCGTTTCACTGGATGCCCTGCAAACGCTGGTGATGGATGAAGCGGACCGTATGCTGGATATGGGCTTCAGCGACGCGATCGACGAGGTGATCCGCTTCGCACCGGAAGATCGTCAGACATTGTTATTTTCTGCGACCTGGCCTGAGGCCATCGCTGCGATCAGCGGTCGTGTACAAAAAAATCCGCTCACGATTGAAATCGACAGCGTGGATGCGCTGCCTGCCATCGAGCAGCAGTTCTTTGAAACCTCGCAGCAGGGCAAAATCCCGCTTCTGCAGAAATTGCTGAGCCAGCACCAGCCCGCCTCCTGCGTGGTGTTTTGTAACACCAAAAAAGATTGCCAGGCAGTGTGTGATGCCCTGAATGCCGCCGGGCAAAGCGCGCTGTCATTGCATGGCGATCTGGAACAGCGCGATCGTGACCAGACGCTGGTTCGCTTCGCCAACGGCAGCGCCCGTGTACTGGTCGCGACCGATGTCGCCGCACGTGGGCTGGACATTAAATCGCTGGAGCTGGTTGTTAACTACGAGCTGGCCTGGGATCCAGAAGTACACGTTCACCGCATTGGGCGTACTGCACGCGCGGGAAACAGCGGGCTTGCCATTAGCTTCTGCGCGCCGGAAGAGGCGCAGCGCGCCAATATCTTGTCTGAAATGCTGCAGATAAAGCTTAACTGGGTGAACACCCCGGGGAACGTTCGCGTTGTGCCACTCGAAGCCGAAATGGCGACGCTGTGTATTGATGGCGGCAAAAAAGCCAAGATGCGCCCGGGTGACGTGCTAGGCGCGCTGACAGGGGACATGGGGCTGGATGGCGCCGATATCGGCAAGATTACCGTTCATCCGGCACATGTCTATGTGGCAATCCGCCAGGCGGTTGCGCATAAGGCCTGGAAGCAGCTGCAAAACGGTAAAATTAAAGGCAAAACCTGCCGGGTCAGATTGCTGAAATAAGCGGCAGAAAAAACGCGTCTCAGACGGACTCTGAGACGCGACAGGATTATTTCACTTCAAGTACGTTCAGGCGCAGCTCGTCAAACTGATTATCATCCTCTTCCGGCTGCCAGCCCGCAGGCTGCATGGGGATCTCTTCCCGATCAAACGCCAGATCGCCGCCATTCACCACCTCTGAATCATGGTTGATGCCTTTGAAGTCGAACAGCTCAACATCCGCAAGGTGTGAAGGCACCACGTTCTGCATGGCGCTGAACATGGTTTCGATGCGTCCTGGATAACGTTTATCCCAGTCACGCAGCATGTCACCAATGACCTGGCGCTGCAGGTTTGGCTGAGAGCCACACAGGTTGCATGGGATAATCGGGAAAGCTTTCGCCTGGGAGAAGCGTTCAATGTCCTTCTCGCGGCAATAGGCGAGAGGGCGGATGACAATATGTTTGCCGTCATCGCTCATCAGCTTAGGCGGCATGCCTTTCATCTTCCCGCCGTAGAACATGTTCAGGAACAGCGTTTGCAGGATATCGTCGCGGTGATGACCGAGCGCAATTTTTGTCGCACCCAGCTCTGTCGCAGTACGGTACAGAATGCCACGGCGCAGACGAGAGCAGAGAGAGCAGGTGGTTTTGCCCTCCGGGATCTTCTCTTTTACGATACCGTAGGTATTTTCTTCGACGATTTTGTACTCAACGCCCAGTTTATCGAGATATTCCGGCAGAATATGCTCAGGGAAACCCGGCTGTTTCTGGTCAAGGTTTACGGCTACCAGGGAGAATTTCACCGGCGCGCTCTGCTGAAGATTACGCAGGATCTCCAGCATGGTATAGCTGTCTTTCCCCCCTGACAGGCAAACCATGATCCGGTCGCCTTCTTCAATCATATTGAAGTCTGCAATGGCTTCGCCCACATTACGGCGCAGCCGCTTCTGCAGCTTGTTCAGGTTGTATTGTTCTTTCTTTGTATTTGATTGATTGTCTTGCATTTATTGCTACCTTCGGAGCCAGCAGGGGCAAAAGTTTTCAGCGTGCCGGCTAATCATTAAGCATCAGCACCTGTTCGCCATTCATTTTCCACGCATTCTATGCCGCAACTGTCTGGCTATGAAAGATGGGTTAACGCCGGCAGTCAATGCCAGCGGGCAAAAGTATGTCGCGTATGGTACGGATTCCGGCGGCGAATACCAGCACGTTTTACAGCGATGAAGGATCTTGTGCCAACTTGCGGTAAAGCGTAATCGGCTTTCTGTTCGCCATCAGCGAGACGTGGTCGTTAAAACAGATAACATAAGGCGGGTAAAGGCAGGCAAGCTCCGCTCAGTACAATGGCGGAGCCAGTAAAACGGAAGGACAGATCAGGCGGTTACTTCTCTACAATCTCTTTCACATCCGATTGATGAATCTGATGAATGCTGCCATCTGCATCTTTGTATGAAATTAAACCGGTGTCTTTATCTCGCTCTGGTTTTCCATGTGTGGTCATCATATGTCCATCTTTGGTCGATATGACATAATCACTTGAGCACCCTGTTATTGCTAACGCGACACCTAATGCCAAAAATGCAAAAATACCACCCTTAATATTAACCTCTAATTAACTTTATAGTTACAATTGTTTTAATACAACATTATTTAACAACAGTGAATTGCAACGCTTCGTCAACGAAAGGGGATTTCCATTCTATGCAAAAAAGAGGCAATAAACGGCCACAGCGTAACCGTATATGTGGCGTTTAATCTTGTGCTTCTATTTGAAACCCGTCTGTTTTATAGATGTAATACTTTATGGCTATTTCACGTTGCTCTTCATTCGCATCAGTATTGATTTAACGTGTATCGCTGCTTATTATCTTGCGTTTCAGCGTATGGGAATTTGAAGCTCGCATGCGACTTTACTGACGTGCTGGCGGCCCGGATTAGACAATCACTGGCGAACGGTTCCCTTAAGATGATATCCCACAGGAAGGGTTGAAAGTGTTTAAGTTAAGTTCTTTTGGTTTTATGATTTTATTGTGCTCAGGGTGTAGTTCTGATGTGGTTATCACTCAGCCGGAAAAACCGGTATATAAGCCAATGCCTGATATAACGCAATCTGTAACACCGTCTCAGCAACGGGCGATCATGGCTGGTGAACGTCCCGACTGGACAGACAGAGCACCGGTCACCACGACCAGGCGTTATTAATTCCTGCCCATGTGATGCTGACATGGAATTTTAGCGTGGCCTGCACGAATGGCCACTTTAATTGCGCTGTGTTGAGCGTTTATTCATCTTCATACTATTAAGCTGTTTCCCCGAACAAAGCAGGAGGGAAACGGTGATCGCTATTTTAAAAGCATGTCTTTTAGTTGGGTGCTTCCTGGCAGGTTGTGTCTTGTATCTTCATCTTTTTACGTCAATGAAAGAAGTATGTATTAAAGATACAGCAGGAGAAGTGTTTCACGTGCGCAAGGTTGAAAATGCTGCAGATTGTCAGACTTTTAACTGGAGCACGTATATACAGTGTGGCTATTTCTAATTGTACATAGTAAAAACAATCTACACCTGATTCATGCGAAAGATAACGTATAATGCCTTCTCGAAATACGTTTATGATCCTGAGGCAGGCGCTATGACATTGAATCAATTTTGTTTTTTTATACTGATCTGTGCTGCGTTCTGCAGTCTGTTGTCCGCCTGGCCCGTAGCCATATGGTTCCTGCTCATCAACGTGCTGACAATGGTTATTTACGGCGCCGATAAAATGGCAGCACGAAAAGGAATGCGCAGGATACCGGAAGTGACCTTACTGGTCTTCGGCATTGTGGGCGGATGGCCTGGCGCCATTATGGGCCAACAGATCTTTCGCCATAAAACGCAAAAGCAGCCGTTCAAAACCTGGTTTTTACTGACTGTCGTCGTGAGCATCGTAGCCACGGTAGCGCTGTATCATTTTGGTTTTATTGTTCGCTAGTGAGCATCATCACTGCCAATAGTAGTAGGCCAAATCCTGGTGGGTTGCTGTTTTTTGTCCGTTCTGAATAATACGTGCAACAACAAGGACGACAGCATCTCATGAAAATCAAATTCATTACGCTGGCAGCGCTGATGTTTTATTCAGCGCCTGGCTGGTCGACGTTTCAGGAACGGGAATATAATACCTGGTATATAAAAAATGCCGTTCTTTATGACATGACGCAGACGTCGGAAGGTTTTCCGGTAATGGTGAGCGTATCTCAGCCCGGGAAAAAATCCGCTAATCTGGTGGTTTCCTATATCACAGAAGGGCAATGCGGAGAAAATACGCTGCCGCTTAATGTGAATGGTAAAGTGTTGCCCGCCAGATATTACTGTGTTCAGGTTGGGTCGAACAGAATTGAACATTTTTCAGTGGTCGATGCAAACAGCGTTAATGCCCTGGTGACGCATCTGAATTCAGATTTCACCCTTCTGCTGCAAAACGATATCAAGATTTGGGCCGCAAATATCAAATCGCCGAAATACGGTCTGACACCGCGTTTTTAAAATCCTGCTACGCTTGTTTGTGGTATCAGGAGCATGAACATGAAGAACAAAGATGAACAAACCGGGTTAGTTGGGCTGGCGATTGGTGCCGCCGTTATTGGGCTGGTTTCAGCGCAGAAACCGATCGATCGCAACAGTATTGTCGATGAACTGCTGAGGCTCGGCAGGCAAAAGGGTGACGGCGTGGAGGATGAGGTGTTCGTCAAGGCCGCTGAGCTGGTGAAAAAAGGGGTTTAAAAGATGGCTGATATTCGTCATGCACGGTGCCATTGTGGCGCAGTGGCATTCACCGTTACGTTGACCGATGGGTTAAATACCGCCCGGCGCTGCAGCTGTTCTTTTTGTCGGATGAGAGGGGCGGTTGTGGTCTCTGCGCCGTTAACCGGTATTACCGTCACCAAAGGCGAGGATAAGCTTACGGAGTACCGCTTTAACACCGGTACGGCCCGGCATTTCTTCTGTTCGGTCTGCGGGATTTATACCTTCCATCAGCGGCGTTCCAATCCCAATGAATATGGCGTGAATGTTGCCTGTTTTGAAAATGTCTCCCCGTTCGATTTTCCCGAGGTGACTGTGATGGATGGGGTCAATCATCCTGCAGATGGTGACAGCGGCGTCTTTGGCTATCTCTCTTTTCGCAAACGCACGTCAACGGAAGCGTCCTAGCCGCCTGGCCACTTTGTGATAACGCTGGCTATAGTGGGAAGTGGGTATCGTAAAGAGGAGACATTATGCTTAGTGTTGAAAAAGACGACCCGCGTGAGGCGCCTGAATCTGGGGATAAAAAGCCTCAGCCCGTGAAAAAATAATGTTCACGAAGGGTACTATGGCCACCGGCACTGCTGGTGGCTTTTTGTTTCAGAAGCTCACTCTTAATGCCTGTCGAGGTGATTTAACAACGTGCCGAGATGCCCAACAATATCGCGGAAATCGAAAATTAACGCCATCCACAAACATGCTAAAAGCGCCAGTAGGGCAAGGGATACACGACCAAACAACACAGTTATCCTTAATGAGGAGAGGGATATCTGCGCAGTCTAACCCGCATTCTTTCAACTTATGCTCAACAATCTCGCGATAGCGTGCTGTTGTGCGACTAACATCAAAAAAAGTGAGCCCGCATGATGCTACGGGCTCAGACCATCAGAACTGGTAAACCAGGCCTAATGCGACGACATCATCGGTACCAATACCGTTGTTTTTGTAGAAGCTGTCATCTTCATCCAGCAGGTTGATTTTATAATCCACATAGGTGGACATATTTTTGTTGAAGTAATAGGTGGCGCCAACGTCAGCATATTTAACCAGATCCTGATCGCCCTGACCGTTACCCAGGTCTTTACCTTTCGACTGCAGGTAGGAAATTGCCGGACGCAGACCAAAATCGAACTGGTATTGTGCGGTAACTTCAAAGTTCTGGGTTTTATTCGCCACGGCGCTTTCATTGTCGCCGTAAGGGGTCATATTGCGGGTTTCAGAATACATGGCCGCCAGATAGATATTGTTGGCGTCATATTTCAGACCCGCGGTCCAGGCATCCGCTTTATCCCCGCCCGCTGTGGTATTTCTCACCTGATCGTTGGTACGGTCAGAAGAGGTATAGGCCGCCCCCGCTGAAATTCCCATACCGAAATCATAGGTGGTAGAAATACCGAAGCCGTCACCGTTCTCATGACGCGTGTCACGACCATTATTGGTCCCTTCCTGGTTATTGCTGGCATCTTCGTTATTACCCTGATACTGCAGAGCAAAGTTCAGACCCGGCACCAGACCATAGAAATCGGTGTTGCGGTAGGTTGCTACGCCATTGGCACGGCCGGTCATAAAGTTATCGGCATAGGTGTAAGAGTCGCCACCGAACTCCGGCAGCATATCAGTCCATCCTTCCACGTCGTACAGGACACCATAGTTACGGCCGTAGTCAAAGGAACCGTAGTCACCCACTTTTACACCGGCAAAGGCCAGACGTGTCCAGGACTGGTTATCAGAACCTTCGGTGTTATTTGCCTGAATGTTGTATTCCCACTGTGCGTAGCCGGTCATCATATCGTTGATCTGGGTTTGGCCCTTGAAACCGAGACGCATATAGGTTTGATCGCCGTCTTTAGACGTGTCATCAGAGAAGTAGTGCAAACCATCTACTTTTCCGTACAGATCTAATTTATTGCCATCCTTATTATAAATCTCTGCTGCATGCGCAGCGCCAGCCATTAACAGAGCCGGAATCATCAGGGCCAGTACTTTTCTTTGCATTATGATATTCCTTTGCGGTTGTTTTTATTTAATTACCTGTTGAACTTTCCGTTGCGGAAAGTTGTCACATGCTAGATCACTCCACGGAAAGAGTAATAAATCATAATTGTTACTAAGTGAGTAAAATCTAAAAGAGATCGTTCCGTGGAAATGTTAATTTGTCTGGTGAATGCTTTAACGAAAAATATAATAAATTAAAATTATTAATCACGCTGTAAATCAGGTAATGTCTGCGTCGTTATATGCCTTTAAGATTATTATCCATAATTCTCGTGAATGTCATTTATTCATTTAAAGGGATTATCTGGACTGGCCCGGTGTTAAAATGCCGGGCTTTTTTTATGGCAAAAAAATGCCCGGACAAGCCGGGCAAGGGAATTATTCGCTGGCGGTTTTTTCCGCTTTCCCGGCCATTTGCGCCAGGAAGTCATACCGTTTTTGCAGATCGGCGGCCGCATCCTTCCACAGTTGCTCAGCCACCTCTGGCTGTTGCGCATTGAGGCGACGGAAGCGCTGCTCCTGCAGCAGTGTCTCAGCCAGGGCATCTGACGGTGGCCGTGAATCGAGCGCCAGCGGCAGTTTACCTTCCTCTGCCCGGCGCGGGTCAAAGCGATACAGCGGCCAGAAGCCCGTCGCGGTCAACTGTCGCATCTGGTCGTGGCTGAGCGCCAGATCGTAACCATGCTCTTCGCAAGGGCTGTAGGCGATGATAAGCGATGGCCCCGGATAAGCTTCCGCCTCCTGAATCGCTTTCACCGTCTGGTTAAGTTGCGCGCCGAGTGAGATTTGCGCAACGTACACGTGGCCATACATCATCATGCTGACACCGAGGTCTTTACGCGCCTTGCGTTTGCCGTGTTCACCAAATTTCGTTACGGCCCCGAGCGGCGTGGCTTTTGACGCCTGTCCGCCGGTATTGGAATAACACTGGGTATCCAGCACCAGGATGTTCACGTTCTCGGTCAGGCTCAACACATGATCCAGCCCGCCAAAGCCAATGTCGTATGCCCAGCCATCGCCGCCAATCAGCCAGATTGATTTCTCAACCAGCGCATCAGCGTCAGTCACCAGTTGCTCTGCACCGTCAACGCCCTGAAGGGCGTTGCGAAGCGCCGTAACCTGCTCGCGACGCACCTCTGGCGTGGCTTCAGCGTGCAGCGCAGTGTTCAGTTCGGCAGGGATATTATCGGCAAACTGGTCCAGCAGGCGCATCACGCGCGCGCGGTGCTGATCCACCGTTAAGCGGAAGCCAAGACCAAATTCGGCGTTATCCTCAAACAGCGAGTTTGCCCATGCCGGACCGCGGCCGTTGGCATCGGTGGTATAAGGTGTGGACGGCAGGTTACCGCCATAGATAGACGAACAGCCGGTCGCGTTGGCGATCAGCATCCGGTCACCGTACAGCTGCGTCAGCAGTTTAATGTACGGTGTTTCACCGCAGCCGGAGCAGGCGCCGGAGTATTCGAACAGCGGGGTGATGAGCTGTGAAGTACGGATATCAATACGTTCCAGCTTGCTACGGTCGATTTCCGGCAGGTTCAGGAAGAAGTCATAATTCACTTTCTCTTCTTCCACGTGTTCCAGGCGCGACATCATATTGATGGCTTTGATATCCGGATTCTGCCGGTCTTTAGCCGGGCAGACCTCGACGCAGAGATTACAGCCGGTGCAATCTTCCGGTGCGACCTGCAGAACGTATTTCTGTCCGCGCATATCGCGGGATTTCACATCCAGCGAGTGCAGGCTGGCCGGGGCCGATTCCATGGCGTCAGGGGATACAACTTTGGCACGGATGGCTGAGTGTGGGCAGGCTGCAACACAGTGATTGCACTGGGTACACAGCTCTTCCTTCCAGATGGGGATCTCTTCGGCGATATTGCGTTTTTCCCAGCGGGTGGTGCCCATCGGCCAGGTGCCATCCGGCGGCAGGGCGGAGACGGGAAGGGCATCGCCCAGCCCTGCCAGCATGGCCGCCGTTACGGTTTTAACAAAATCTGGAGCCGCATCCGAAACCACCGGAGGACGGTTCGGGCTGCTGGCATTCACCGGCTGGAGTGGCACTTCAAACAGAGACTCGCGCGCCAGCGCCAGTGCCTGCCAGTTGCGTTCAACCAACTCCTGACCTTTGCTGCTGTAGCTTTTGGCGATCGCACCCTGCAGTTCCATGAAGGCGCTGTCGCCCGGCAGAATATTAGTCAGGTGGAAGAACGCCATCTGCATGACGGTGTTAATGCGCGCGGCAAGTCCGCATTCGCGGGCGATTTTCGCTGCGTTGATGACAAATAGCCGCGCTTTTTTCTGATTAAGCACCGCCTGCACTTCCTGCGGCAGGCGCGCCCAGACCTCATCCGCACTGTACGGTGTGTTGAGCAGGAAAATACCGCCGGGTTTGAGACGTTCGGCCATCTGGTATTTATCGATAAACTGCAGCTGGTGACAGCCGACAAAATCAGCCTGTGAAATAAGATACGCGGAGCGGATAGGGTGTTCGCTGACGCGCAGATGGGACACGGTCAGTCCGCCGGCTTTCTTGGAGTCATAGACGAAGTAGCCCTGCGCATACAACGGTGTGGAGTTCCCGATGATTTTGATGTTGTTCTTGGTTGCCGAAACGCTGCCGTCACTGCCCAGACCGTAGAACAGCGCTTCGAGTTTCGCGCCGGAGGGCAGGGTGTTTTCCGGCAAGGCCAGTGAGAGATTGGTGACATCATCATAAATACCGACCGTAAAGCGAGGCTTCGGTTTGGTTTCACTCAGCTCATTGAACACTGCCAGCACGCAATCCGGACCGAACTCTTTGGACGACAAACCATAACGTCCGCCAATAACACGCGGCAGCGTTTCGCGTTCGCCGTTATTGAAGGCTTCCGCCAGCGCGGTCATGACGTCCAGATACAGCGGTTCTGCGTGTGCGCCTGGCTCTTTGGTACGATCGAGTACGGCTACGCTACGTGCGCTCTCCGGCAGCGCAGAGAGCAGATGTTGCGCAGAGAACGGGCGGTAGAGGCGAACTTTCAACACCCCAACTTTCTCGCCGCGCGTCAGCAGTTCATCCACGACTTCTTCACAGGTGCCAATGGCTGAACCCATCAGCACAATCACGCGTTCCGCCTGTGGATGGCCGTAGTATTCAAATGGTTTATATTCACGCCCGGTAGCGGCGGCGAAATCGTTCATCGCCTGTTCGACATGGTCGTACACTGCGTTGTACCACGGGTTCGTCGCTTCGCGGGACTGGAAGTAAGTATCCGGGTTTGCCGATGTCCCGCGGATCACCGGATGTTCCGGGTTGAGTGCGCGGGCACGATGGGCATCGATGTCCGCCTGCGGCAGAAGCGAGAGAAGGGTGTCGTCTGCCAGCGGCACGATTTTGTTGATTTCGTGAGAGGTGCGGAAACCGTCGAAGAAGTGAATAAACGGCACGCGGCTTTTCAGCGTCGCGATATGGGAAATTAACGCGAAATCCTGGGCCTCCTGAACGCTGCTGGCGCACAGCATGGCGCAGCCGGTCTGACGCACGGCCATCACGTCGGAGTGATCGCCAAAAATGGAGAGCGCGTGGGTAGCAACGGTACGTGCCGCAACGTGCAGGACAAACGGCGTAAGTTGACCGGCCAGTTTGTACAGCGTCGGGATCATCAGCAGCAATCCCTGCGAGGAGGTGAACGACGTGGAGAGCGCTCCCGTCTGCAGCGCACCATGCACCGCGGCAATCGCACCCGCTTCGGACTGCATTTCGACGACTCTCGGGACATCGCCCCAGACATTTTTTAACCCGTTTCCTGCCCAGGCATCTGCCTGTTCGGCCATCGTAGAGCTCGGCGTAATCGGGTAGATGGCGATAACTTCGCTGGTGCGAAACGCGACTGACGCGACTGCACCATTACCGTCAATAGTTTGCATAGGACAACACCCTTACATTGCGCAAAAAAAGAGGGGTCCGTAAACCTGGTCAGACCCTGAATATTATTCCCTTATTTTAGCAAAGGTCGGATTTTGCGATTTTCGCATTTGTGTCCTCGGTATTCTCACCATCAATGAGTAGATCAAACTTTTGGCGAAAAACCCTTCTAAATCTTAAATAATTCAGTTCCAGTATTCATAAGTCGCTGTCATGGCTGCTTTATGTTTGTACTCGAAAGCCTTGCCTTTGTCGTTATCTGGTGAGGAGATAGTGATGTCGATATCCGCCTGGATACATTCCCCGTTAGTGTCCCATTCCTTACAGGTATTCACCGTTTTTTCGATAGTGTAATAGGTCTCGGTGTTCGTCCAGGTCAGCTGGCGACCTGCATCATCGTAAACATACTCATCCACGACGTTAGGTGTGTACCTTTTTGTCAGGCGATGATGCGTGTCGTACTCGTACTCCGTGCGGTAATTCTCAATCGCCAGGTTACTTTTGTTTTCTGAACGGGTAAGAGCCCCTGTTGTATTGAGGGTATACAGAATGGTGCCCATGCTGGTTCGATCTTTCTCCCCCGGCGTTGTGGCAGTAATGATGCCGCGGTTAACTGCTTTACTGATAATCCCTTTTTTGTTTAGCAAATACATACCTTCAACATTATGACGGAATAACAGTGTCGATTTTTGGTTGCGCTTGTCCGTTCCGATGCCTTTGCCATCGACAAGGATGCGCCAGCCGTAATCCGCTTTACTGAGTTTTATCGCACTGGTAATCACAAGAACAGATTGAGGATAGGTTGCTGTTTTTACCTCCAGCATGCTGCCGCCAAGAAGTTCGCCACAGCGGTTGTAACTCGCATTTATTGTTGTACGGATGTAACCGTCCGGACTCTCAATCCTGGTCTCAATCGTTTTAGGTATTGCTCCATTAATTTGCTGTTGCAGTAGGATGAAATTATTGGTTTTATTTTTGTTTACGCTTTCGGGTGAGCATTGCTCAGCCCGGGCATGAAAAGAACACAGCGCGAGTACGGCTACGCAAAACGACTTATTGTAAATCGGCATTGATTATTATCCTTATGAACCAGCCTGTTAACGCAATCCCAAAGAGCAAAGCAGTAATATACTGCCAACAGCTTCAGGTTCAACAATATCCAAAAAAATTGCGAGAAATTGTTTCAGCAGCGCATAAATACGCACTTCCGCTCTCGACGACACGGGATGTGATGCCTATTATGCATAGGTTTCGCATTATTAATGGGGGAGAGAGCATGCGTTCAGCGTTTTGGGTAGGGTGTGCCGCGTTATTGTTATCGGCCTGTAGCAACGAACCTGTCCAGCAGGCAACGGCAGCACACGTGACGCCGGGAATGAAAGCCGCGATGTCCAGTTCAGGACAAGCTAACTGTGCGATGATTGGTGGCTCACTGTCGGTTGCCCGCCAGCTCGATGGCTCTGCGATTGGGATGTGCGCCTTGCCAAATGGCAAACGCTGCAGTGAACAGTCGCTTGCCGTGGGATCCTGCGGTAACTACTGATTATTCAGCACGTTTAAACATCAGCGTTTTGTCGGCTGTCGCCAGCGTTAACTGGTCTTCAGTCAGGTCGACCTGCGCCCCTTTGCGCAGCATGTCGCCGATGGCCTGATCCAGTTCGTTCAACTGCGGCTCGGTACAGAGTTTGCGCGTCATGGCCAGCCCTTTAACCTTAAGTTCCCCTTCGGACAATTTTCCCTGTCCGTTGAAACGGTTACACATCACGCCGGAAATGCTGATGTTATTAACCAGGCTGATATCAGGCAGCGCGCTAAACGCGATCTCAGGTTGCGTTGCTGTGGCCTTCACGGCTTTCCCGTCCACATTTTCCAGCACGAAGCGGTGGTTCTTAAGCTGCTCCGGCTGAACGGACGCTTTACCCGGATTAACGCAGCCGGTGAGGGCAAGACTGATAACACTTAACGCAATGAGCTTTTTCATTTTTCTTCTCGAACTATAAATACCGTGAATCATTTACCAGTGTAACGATACGCTGGCATGCGTTAATGGGGTTTATCTGAAAGTGCGGGAAGGAGACCGGGCAACACAGTGGTTGCCCGGGAAAAGATCAGTGAGATTTAAAACCGGCGGCCGTCATCAGCATGCGGAAGAACATACTGACAGCCGCCAGCGCCAGTACGCTGCCGCCCCAGATAATGGCCAGCCACAGCAATCGTTTCCAGACAGGCTGTTGCATCAGTGATAACCCTCCCCATGCTGTACTTTCCCGCGAAATACGTAGTAACTCCAGAAGGTGTAGACCAGAATAACGGGAATGATCAACAACGCACCTACCAGCATAAAGCCCTGACTTTGTGTCGGCGCGGCCGCCTGCCACAGGGTGATCGACGGTGGGATAATATGCGGCCAGATGCTGATCCCAAGCCCGCTAAAGCCGAGAAAAATAAGCCCCAGCGTCAGGATAAACGGCCGATTATGGCTTTGCAGATTATTCAGGCAGCGCCACTGATACAGGCTTAGCAGAACGACCAGAGCCGGGACAGGCAACAGGTAAAACAGATTTGGCAGCGTAAACCAGCGCGCGGCGATAGCCGGTTGAGCCAGTGGCGTCCAGAGACTGATTGCCGCGATAAACGCCAGCAGCACGATTAACAACGTTTTTGAAACCTCGCGCATCCGCTGTTGCAGGGCATTTTCACTTTTCATCACCAGCCAGGTGGCGCCCAGCAGCGCATAGGCCACGACCAGACCCGCGCCGCAGAACAGGTTAAACGCGGTAAACCAGTCAAAGGGACCGCCGGTATAGGCTCGCCCGGTAACGGTAAAACCGTTTATGACGGCACCTACCGTCACGCCCTGGGTAAACGTCGCCAGAAGTGAACCGCCAATAAAGGCCTTATCCCAGAACGGACGGTGTGCTGGCGTTGCTTTAAAACGAAACTCAAACGCCACGCCTCGAAAAATAAGACCGATCAGCATTAATGTCAGCGGAATGGTGAGGGCATCGATAATCACCGCGTAGGCCAGCGGAAAGGCACCGAAGAGGGCCGCGCCACCCAGCACCAGCCAGGTTTCGTTCCCGTCCCAGACCGGCGCGACGCTGTTGACCATCACATCGCGATCGTCCGGGTTTTGTGTTGCCGGGAATAAAATACCGATCCCCAGATCAAAACCGTCCATCACGATATACATCAGCGTCGCGAAGACGATGATGACAAACCAGATAATGGAAAGATCGATACCCATTATGGTTGCTCCTTATTGACTGTGGTAACTGCCGACAGCGGGCGTGCCGGACGTCCATCGGCCTCGGTGGCGAACGATTCGTGAGGCTGAGGCCCTTTTTTAATCAGGCGCACCATATAGCTGTAACCGACGCCGAAGACGGAGGTGTAAACGACGAAGAAAGCCAGCAAACTGACGCTCATATGCAGATCGCCATGAGCGGAAACCGCATCCCGGGTGCGTTGAAGCCCATAGACCACCCACGGCTGGCGGCCCACTTCGGTGGTCACCCACCCGGCCAGAATGGCGATCAGCCCTGAAGGCCCCATCAGCAGGGCGAACCACAGGAAGGGGCGCGAGGCGTAAACACGCTTTTTATAGCGCAACCAGAGCGCCACCACGCCAAGCAGCAGCATCAGCATGCCTAAGCCCGCCATGATGCGGAATGACCAGAAGACAATGGTGGAATTTGGACGATCTTCCTTCGGGAACTCCTTGAGCGCAGGAACCTGTTTTTCCAGACTGTGCGTCAGGATAAGGCTGCCGAGAGCGGGGATCTCGAGCCCAAAGCGGGTACGCTCCTGTTCCATATCCGGCCAGCCAAACAGCAGCAGTGGGGTAGGTTCCCCCGGTGGGTTCTCCCAGTGTCCCTCAATGGCGGCGATTTTGGCAGGCTGATGCTTTAACGTATTCAGCCCGTGCATATCACCGACCATTGCCTGGATGGGCGCCACAATCAGGGTCATCCACAGCGCCATGGAGAACATGGCGCGAATCGCGGGCGTATTGTTCCCGCGCAGCAGATGCCATGCCGCTGACGCGCCAACAAACAGGGCGCTACTGAGGAAGGCGGCTATCGACATATGCAGCAGCCGGTAAGGGAAGGAGGGGTTAAAGACCACGGCAAACCAGTCTACCGGGACGACCTGCCCGTTGACGATCTCGTAGCCCTGTGGGGTCTGCATCCAGCTGTTGGAAGAGAGGATCCAGAAGGTGGATATAATCGTCCCCAGCGCCACCATACAGGTGGCGAAGAAGTGCAGACCAGGCCCAACTTTATTCCAGCCGAACAGCATCACGCCGAGGAATCCGGCTTCGAGGAAGAAGGCGGTCAGCACTTCATAGGTCAGAAGCGGGCCGGTAATGCTGCCCGCAAACTGCGAAAACCCGCTCCAGTTGGTACCAAACTGATACGCCATCACCAGCCCGGAGACCACGCCCATGCCAAAGTTAACGGCAAAAATCTTGGACCAGAAGTGGTACAGCGAGCGCCAGACCGGATTTTTTGTTTTCAGCCACAGCCCTTCAAGCACAGCAAGATAGCTTGCCAGGCCGATAGTGATTGCCGGGAAAATAATGTGGAAGGATACGGTAAAAGCAAACTGTATCCGTGCAAGATGAAAAGCATCTAAACCAAACATGCACAGCCTCAATGTCAAACGGTGTGCTGTTATGGTACAGAGGCGCAATTCAGTCTATCAGACGCAGAAAAGCGAAATTTAACCATAACAGTTGGCTAAAAACGCACGCTTTAGCCATCTGATATACCTCGTCTTTGAGGCATAAGAAAATTCTTTTTATGAATTTTACGCATTAAACCGCTTGCTTTGTCGTCAGCACCGTGCGTTAATGGTCTTCTGGTTTTGAGTCCAAATAAATATCTGACGTAGTTTTATAAAGCAGTTCTCATCACGTTGTGCCTCTCCGCAGCCTCTCTTGGGTCTTTATCTACTTTCCGATTAGTTTTGTTTCAAACCATTATCGCCTGATCGGCTCATGAGTAATTTACGTTTTTACGTTTACAGGAGAATCCTATGACTTCTTATATCCATTTTCGCTGCCCATGCTGTCATGGCTCGCAGTACCGTACTTCAGCCTTTGATGTGTCTGAGAAAAATCCTTTCGGCGCAAAATGCATCTTTTGCAAATCGCCAATGATTACGCTCGACCATCTGGCCGCGGCTCGTTTCGCACACAATCATGTGACCGAGTACCGTAAGTAATTAATTCCGCAAACCATAACAGTTAGCAAAATCTTCTCTTTTTCTCCTGCTGATATACACTGTCGGCAATAAGGAGAATCTGATGAAAAAATACCAGCGTCTGGCGCAACAAATTATCTCGCAGATTGAGCTTGGCGTATGGTTGCCGGGCGATAAGCTGCCTTCTCTGCGAGAGCAGGTGGCGAGCAGCGGCATGAGTTTTATGACCGTGGGCCACGCGTATCAGATGCTGGAAAGCCAGGGGCGCATTGTCGCCAGACCGCAGTCGGGCTATTACGTTGCCTCGCGCCCGACCGCACAGCAGCCAGCGCCGCCTGCACAGGTCATGCGCGACGAAGCGGTGGACATCAACACCTATATCTTCGACGTTCTGCAGGCCAGCCGCGATCCGTCGGTTGTTCCTTTCGCTTCCGCCTTTCCCGACCCGCGTCTTTTCCCGCTTCAGCAACTCAACCGCTCGCTGGCGAACGTCAGCAAAACCGCGACGGCGATGAGCGTGATTGAGAACCTGCCGCCGGGTAACGTCGATTTGCGCCACGCCATTGCCCGCCGCTATGCACAGCAGGGGATGAACATCTCACCGGATGAGATCGTGATCACCGCAGGCGCGCTCGAAGCGTTGAATCTGAGTCTGCAGGCAGTAACCGAGCCGGGGGACTGGGTGATCGTTGAAAATCCCTGTTTCTACGGCGCGCTGCAGGCGCTGGAACGCCTGAAACTGAAGGCCCTGTCGATTGCGACGGACGTGCGCGAGGGAATCGATCTTAATGCGCTTGAACAGGCGCTAAGTGACTACCCGGTAAAAGCCTGCTGGATAATGACCAACAGTCAAAATCCGCTTGGCTTTACGCTCAGTGCGGAAAAAAAAGCGCAGCTCGTCGCGCTGTTGACGAAGCACAACGTCACGCTGATTGAAGATGATGTCTACAGCGAGCTCTATTTTGGGCGTGAAAAGCCGCTCCCGGCGAAAGCATGGGATCGTCAGGACATGACGCTGCACTGCTCCTCGTTTTCGAAATGTCTGGTGGCCGGTTTTCGTATCGGCTGGGTAGCGGCGGGTAAACATGCGCGACGCATTCAACAGTTACAGCTGATGAGCACACTCTCAACCAGCTCCCCCATGCAGCTGGCGCTGGTAGATTACCTGGCGACCAAACGCTACGACGCCCATCTTCGCCGCCTGCGGCGCACGCTGGCCGAGCGTAAACAGCAGGCGTGGCAGTCACTTTTGCGCCATATGCCGCCGGGCGTCAAAATCCATCATAACGACAGCGGCTACTTTTTGTGGCTGGAACTTCCGGCACAGCTGGATGCAGGACTGTTAAGCGAACAAGCGTTACGCCATCACATCAGTATTGCCCCAGGCAAGATGTTTTCCACCTCGGATGTCTGGACACCTTTTTTCCGTTTTAATACCTCCTGGGCATGGGGAGAGCGGGAAGAGCAGGCCGTTATTCAGTTAGGGAAATTAATCAGCAGCATGTTGAAATAACGATTCCGGCCTCTCGCTAAATAATCATTGCTTATCTTTTTGCCGCCGCGGCGACCATTTTGCCGCGTCGCATCATACGAAATCTGCATACCACCTCTCACGCCTAACCCCTTGTCTATAATCCAGTTAACGGGGAATGCGCCCTCGGTCACACCTTGATGAAATTTCCTTAAGCCGCACGGTGCGGGGCATTTGCGCGGTCTACGTTTAATGAGGGAGATATTTTTACGGCACGGCTGCCGCTAAATTTTCATTGCGACTGGAGTAATGTTTATGAGCAAAAAATTTGCCCGCAGCAGCCTGTGTGCGCTTGGTATGGCCATAATGACCGCGCAAGCCGCCGAGCCACCGAAAGCGATTGGCGACGGAGAAGGTCGGCTGGATATTATTGCCTGGCCGGGTTACATCGAGCGGGGACAAACGGATAAAAACTATGACTGGGTGACCCAGTTTGAAAAAGAGACTGGCTGTGCGGTAAACGTCAAAACCGCCGCCACGTCGGACGAGATGGTGAGCCTGATGGCGAAAGGCGGGTATGACCTGGTCACCGCATCCGGAGATGCGTCGCTCCGTCTGATTATGGGCAAACGCGTTCAGCCGATTAACCCGGAACTCATCCCCAACTGGAAAACCCTCGACCCGCGCCTCGTTAAAGGTGAGTGGTTTAACGTGGGCGGCAACGTCTACGGCACGCCGTATCAGTGGGGGCCAAACCTGCTGATGTACAACACCAAAACCTTCCCGACACCGCCGGACAGCTGGAGCGTGGTCTTTGTAAAACAAGACTTACCGGACGGTAAAACCAACCAGGGCCGCGTGCAGGCCTATGACGGTCCGATTTACATTGCCGATGCGGCGCTGTTTGTGAAGGCCACTCAACCCCAGTTGGGTATTAACGACCCCTACCAGCTGACGGAAGAACAGTACGCTGCGGTTCTGAAAGTGCTACGCGATCAGCACGCCCTGATCCACCGCTACTGGCATGATACCACCGTACAGATGAGCGACTTTAAGAATGAAGGCGTGGTGGCGTCCAGCGCCTGGCCATATCAGGCGAATGCCCTGAAAGCCGAGAACCAGCCGATCGCGACCGTCTTCCCGAAAGAGGGCGTCACGGGCTGGGCAGACACCACTATGCTTCACGCTCAGGCAAAACACCCGATGTGTGCTTACAAATGGATGAACTGGTCGCTGACGCCAAAAGTGCAGGGCGATCTGGCGGCGTGGTTTGGCTCTCTGCCGGTGGTGGCGCAAGGGTGTAAGGCCAGTACGCTGCTGGGTGAGAAAGGCTGTGAAACCAACGGTTACGACGCCTTTGACAAAATCAAGTTCTGGAAAACCCCGATCGCCGAAGGCGGCAAATATGTGCCTTACAGCCGCTGGACGCAGGATTACATCGCCATCATGGGTGGCCGTTAATCATCCGGGAGCAGAACATGACGTACGCGGTAGAGTTTAATGACGTTTCCCGTCTGTACGGCGACGTACGGGCGGTGGATGGGGTGAGCATTGCCATTCGTGACGGGGAGTTTTTCTCCATGCTGGGGCCGTCGGGCTCCGGCAAAACCACCTGCCTGCGGCTGATCGCCGGTTTTGAACAACTCTCCGGCGGGGTGATCACAATCTTCGGTAAAGAAGCGAGTGAGCTTCCTCCGTGGGAGCGAGACGTCAATACGGTGTTCCAGGACTACGCGCTGTTTCCGCATATGTCGATTCTCGATAACGTCGCTTACGGGCTGATGGTCAAAGGCATCGACAAGAAAAAACGCCATGCACTGGCGCAGGAGGCGCTGGAAAAGGTCGGGCTGAGCTTTGCCATTGCGCGCAAGCCGTCGCAGCTTTCCGGCGGCCAGCGTCAGCGCGTTGCCATTGCGCGTGCGCTGGTCAATGAACCCCGCGTGCTATTGCTGGATGAACCGCTGGGTGCACTCGATCTAAAGCTGCGCGAACAGATGCAGGTCGAGCTGAAAAAACTTCAACAGGCACTCGGGATCACCTTTATTTTTGTGACCCACGATCAGGGGGAAGCCCTGTCAATGTCCGACCGGGTCGCCGTTTTCAACAACGGACGCATTGAGCAGGTGGATACCCCGCGTGAGCTATACATGCGCCCGCGTACGCCGTTCGTGGCCAGTTTTGTCGGCACCTCGAACGTTTTCGATCCGGCACTGGCGCAAAAAGTGTGCGGCATGGAGGGCGCTTATTCGCTACGACCGGAACATATCCGGCTCAATGAGAGCGGTGAGGTTCAGGTTGAAGGCGTGGTGCAGGCTGTCCAGTATCAGGGGGCGGCAACGCGCCTGGAGCTGAAACTTGCCGGGGGGGCAAAACTGCTGGTGAGCCAGGCCAATCTCAGCGCGGCCACACTGCAAACCGGCGTTGAGCCGGGGCAGGCGGTGCTGGCGTCATGGTCGCGCGACGCCATGATCCGCCTGCATGAGGAAGGGTGAAATGGCGATGAGCGTCTTACATCCTCCCGCACCACGCGGTACCCTAAGCCGCATTACTGCAAACTTCTGGCGCAAACCGTCGCTCGGGATATTCCTGCTTCTGCTGGCACCGCTGATGTGGTTTGGCATCGTCTATCTGGGATCGCTCCTCACGCTGCTGTGGCAGGGCTTTTATACCTTTGATGACTTCACTATGTCGGTTACGCCGGACCTGACGCTGGCGAACATTCAGGCACTTTTTAACCCGGCAAACTACGACATTATTATCCGTACGCTGGTGATGGCTATTGCGGTCACCCTCGCCAGTGCCATTCTGGCCTTCCCGATGGCCTGGTACATGGCGCGTTACACCAGCGGCAAATGGAAAGCGTTCTTCTATATTGCCGTTATGCTGCCGATGTGGGCGAGCTATATCGTCAAAGCGTACGCGTGGACTCTGCTGCTGGCGAAAGATGGCGTGGCGCAGTGGTTTCTCAGCCATCTGGGGCTGGAGCCTATTCTGGTCTCTGTTCTGACGCTCCCGGCGATTGGCGGGAACACGTTATCGACCTCCGGGCTGGGGCGGTTTCTGGTCTTTGTCTACATCTGGCTGCCGTTTATGATCCTGCCCGTGCAGGCGTCGCTGGAACGGCTGCCTGCCTCGTTGTTGCAAGCCTCTGCCGATCTCGGCGCGCGTCCGCGTCAGACCTTTCGTTATGTTGTTCTGCCTCTGGCGATCCCAGGTATCGCGGCGGGCTCGATATTTACCTTCTCTCTGACGCTGGGAGATTTTATCGTGCCACAGCTGGTAGGGCCGCCGGGCTATTTCATTGGCAATATGGTCTATGCCCAACAAGGCGCCATCGGCAATATGCCCATGGCCGCCGCCTTCACCCTGGTGCCGATTGTGCTTATCTCGCTTTATCTGGCGTTCGTGAAACGTCTGGGAGCATTCGATGCACTCTGAACGCGCACCGTTGTTCCTGAAAGTGGCAGCCTGGGGCGGGGTGATCTTCCTCCATTTTCCCCTGCTGATTATTGCCGTCTACGCCTTTAATACAGAGGACGCGGCCTTCAGCTTCCCGCCGCAAGGGCTGACGTTGAAGTGGTTTAGCGTGGCGGCGGGGCGTGGCGACATTATTGATTCCGTGACGTTGTCACTTCAAATTGCGGCGTTAGCGACGGCTATTGCCCTGGTACTTGGCACGCTTGCTGCAGCGGCGCTGTGGCGTAGCGCGTTTTTTGGCAAAAACGCCATTTCGCTGTTGCTGCTGTTACCGATAGCGCTGCCGGGCATCATCACCGGTCTGGCATTGCTGACTGCTTTCAAAACCATCAACCTGGAGCCTGGTTTTTTTACCATCGTTGTCGGGCACGCCACGTTCTGCGTGGTGGTGGTGTTTAACAATGTGATTGCCCGGTTCCGACGCACCTCCTGGAGCCTGGTTGAAGCGTCGATGGATTTAGGGGCCGATGGCTGGCAAACCTTCCGTTACGTGGTCCTGCCCAATCTTGGGTCGGCACTGCTGGCCGGGGGCATGCTGGCGTTTGCTCTGTCGTTTGACGAAATTATCGTCACAACCTTTACCGCGGGACACGAGCGCACGTTACCGCTGTGGTTGCTTAATCAGCTCGGACGTCCGCGCGACGTGCCGGTCACCAACGTGGTCGCACTGCTGGTGATGCTGGTGACAACCTTCCCCATTCTGGGAGCCTGGTGGCTAACCCGCGACGGCGAGAACAGCGCCGGGAGCGGGAAATAACATTGATTTCAACGGGACAATGCTATGCAAAAACGACTGCTGATTAATGGTGTACTGGTGAGCGGCGAGGGGGAAAAACAGCCGGTCTATAACCCTGCCACCGGAGAGGTTCTGCTGGAGATTGCTGAAGCGTCAGCCGCGCAGGTCGACGCGGCCGTGCAGGCAGCCGATCGGGCGTTTGCACAGTGGGGGCAAACCACGCCAAAAACGCGTGCCGAATGCCTGCTGAAATTGGCTGACGTTATTGAAGCGCATGCCGACGAGTTTGCCAGACTCGAATCCCTGAACTGCGGTAAGCCACTGCACTGCGCGCTGGGGGATGAGATCCCCGCGGTAGTCGATGTGTTTCGGTTCTTTGCTGGCGCGGCCCGCTGCCTGAACGGACTGGCGGCGGGTGAGTATCTGGACGGGCATACTTCGATGATCCGCCGCGATCCGGTCGGGGTTGTCGCCTCCATCGCCCCCTGGAACTACCCGCTGATGATGGCGGCGTGGAAGCTGGCACCTGCGCTGGCCGCCGGGAACTGCGTGGTGATCAAGCCCTCTGAAATTACGCCGCTGACCGCCTTAAAACTGGCCGAACTGGCGAAGGATATTTTCCCGGCTGGCGTGCTGAACGTGCTGTTCGGGCGCGGAAAAACGGTAGGCGATCCGCTGACCGGGCATGAGAAAGTGCGCATGGTGTCACTCACCGGCTCAATTGCAACCGGGGAGCACATCATCGGCCATACGGCATCCTCGATAAAACGTACCCACATGGAGCTGGGCGGCAAGGCACCGGTTATCGTCTTTGATGACGCCGATCTGGATGCGGTCGTCGAGGGCGTGCGGACGTTTGGTTTCTACAATGCCGGGCAGGACTGTACGGCGGCCTGCCGGATTTATGCCCAGAAGGGGGTCTATGCTGCGCTGGTGGAAAAGCTGGGCGCAGCGGTGGCCAGCCTGAAGATGGGGGCGCCGGAAGAGGCCTCTACCGAGCTGGGGCCACTGAGTTCTGAAGCGCATCTGTCGCGCGTCTGTCAGGCTGTGGAGGAGGCCAAAGCGCTCAGCCATATCCGCGTGGTGACGGGCGGCAGTAAAAAAGAGGGGGCGGGTTACTACTTCCAGCCAACCCTTCTGGCCGGGGCAAAACAGGAAGATGCCATTGTGCAACGTGAAGTCTTTGGCCCGGTGGTGAGCGTCACTGAATTTGACGACGAAGAACAGGTGCTGGCCTGGGCTAACGATTCACAATATGGCCTGGCCTCGTCCGTCTGGACCCGGGATGTGGGGCGCGCTCACCGGCTCAGCGCGCGTCTGCAATATGGCTGCACCTGGGTGAATACCCATTTTATGCTGGTAAGCGAAATGCCACACGGCGGCATGAAGTTATCCGGTTACGGGAAAGATATGTCGGTATATGGGCTTGAGGATTATACCGTTGTCCGGCATGTGATGATAAAACACTAATATGTTGCTAAGTGGCTGTAATGTAATGAAAATATATTTCAGCCGCTTGCTTGTGGGGCATTGAAGTTAAAATGAGTGCTCAGCAGAGCTGCCTGGTCGATGATTATGCCATCCTGACTGGAGTTGGATAAACATGTGTAATAATGGCCCAAAACGGCAACTGGAATGACAGGTAATGGGATTTCAATATTGGTTCACGATATGTGCAATTTTTCTGACCTGCCCCTTTATGCTTGTTCAGTCGATTATCTTTTTGCGACGAGGTGTCTACACTAAAACCTTCAAGGGAACGATGCGAAAGGAATATATACACAAAGACACTAAACCTAGTGAATACTGGTTTAACGTTATTGCTCAAATGATGATGAGTGTTGCAGTACCTGGTTTAGGCTTCTGGTTATTAGATGACCTACCTGCCTTTCATAATTGGCACACTGAAATCCGCGCAATGCTCCCTTTTTAATTCACCATTGAAAAGATGCCAAACCTCGCTCAGGCGGGGTTTTTTGTTGCCCGGAGATAACCACGGGCATCGAAGCCAGAGGGATTAAAGAGTCAAAGTGCAACCTTGATCCTGGATCTTGTCATGCATGGTTTACGAAGACGGATCCTTGTCAGGACATAGTTGTAACGCAATATACTCATTTGTTATTAGCCTTAATATTTAAGTGGTTATTCTGTAACGAAAAAACTTGATCTGTATCAACATATGACGCATATTGCGTGCGGTTATTTTTTCGGCTCTGGAATACAGAATGACGTTGTATCAAAAGATGTTGGTTTTTTACGCAATCATGGCTTCTATCTGCGCATTAATCACCTGGTTCCTGTCTAAAGATCGTAAACGCATCCGCCTGCTCAGCGCGTTTCTGGTAGGGTCGACCTGGCCGATGAGCTTCCCCGTTGCGCTGCTGGTCTCGCTTTTCTGAAGCACGCTTCCATTTTTAAACGATGAACATGGCATTCCTGCTACGGTAACTGTATAAATAAACAGTGCATCGTAAAAGGAGTGCTTATGAACAGTTTTTACTCGCAACATGCGGGTTGCACCGTCCGCTGGCATGATTTGCCCGGCTCTGGCGATCCCGTCGTCTTCATCCATGGATTGGGCTGCGCCTCTTCCTATGAATATCCCCGCGTCGTTCGTGACCCTCAGTTTGGCGGGTGCAGAACGATTCTCATCGATTTACCCGGCAGCGGTTACAGCGATAAGCCTGAGCACTACAGCTACAAAACTACCGATCAGGCCCGTGTTGTGGCTGAACTGGTGGATCATCTGAAGCTCGATGCCTTCTGGCTGTACGGTCACAGCATGGGCGGAAGCATCGCCATTGAAGCGGCGGGGTTGCTGGTACCGCGTGTTAAAGGGCTGATGGTGTCGGAACCCAATTTTCATGCCGGGGGTGGGATGTTCAGCCGCTCGATTGCCGCACAAACGGAACAGCAGTTTCTGGAGCAGGGATATCAGGCCATGCTCCGAACAGAAAAAACGGCGTGGGCCGGGTGCCTCCAAAGTAATGCCCCTTATGCTGTCTGGCGCGGCGCATCGAGCCTGGTGGCGGGCGTTGAGCCAGACTGGGAAACGCAATTTCTGTCGCTGCCTTGCCCGGTGACGTTGATTTTTGGCGAGCTCTCTTTGCCGGATGACGATGTGGAGCGTCTGAAGCAGAAGGGCGTTGAGGTCAAAATCATCCCTGCTGCGGGGCACTCCATGTCGTGGGAAAACCCGTCGGCACTGGCGCAGACGTTAGCGGAGTGTATGGCGGCGTGATTATCGTTGCGGAATGTTGGCCGGGTAAGCGCAGCGCCACCCGGCAACAAAGGCTGCTACAGGATTAAAGCCCGAAGTGCCCGACGTGCGTCAGGCTGAACATCATGCGGATGCTGGTAATCGATGTTCTCAATCGCACGGCTATACAGTGCGACCAGCCAGTCGTACACATAGGCGGTGGCAGCGTGAACCGGTTGCTCTCCCAGGCGGGTGAGGCGCGGCATTGCGCTGCTGACCACCGGCGTGACAAATATTGCCTGGCCTTTGCGGATGCGGCTTGCCGGACGTTCAGCAACGGGCGTCTGGTCGTAACCGAGCCAGCCAACGAAATTACCCATCACCGCATGCAGCTGTGCGGCGCTGCTCTTGTCGGTTTCGACAATGCGCTGAAGCTGCTGAGGCAGGTTCAGTCGGTAGCTGGCGACTACCAGAACCTCGGCAATTTGCTGTAACACGGCTGGATCCAGCCCCAGGCGGGTGGCCGCTGCGTCATTGCGACTCCACTGGCGCAGATGGTTCAGCCACACTTTATGCGCCAGGCGAGCTTTGTCCTTTGTCTGGTATGTACTGGTATTTTCCTGTGCATTGTCAGCAAACAGATCAATGCTATTCGTAAACAGACCGTTGACCTGTTCCTCGCGCGGCTGCTGGACGGCCAGAAGCGTTTCGAAGGCTTTAAGCGGAGGCAAAAGACCTTCGAGCAACTCGCCGTGACGGGCGGCGCTGCTTTGCAGTGTGCGCACCATATTTTCGGCCTGAGCACGTCTTGCGCCTGGCTCTTCCACCAGCGGTGCCAGATAGCTGTGCATTAAAGCCGACAGCTCCTGGCGCAGCGCCGTTTTCAGCGTGTTGAGACGTTTCTGTCGCTGGGCAGGTAACGTGGCCTGAGACAGCCACTCGATGACGCGCTGCATGCTGTGGCTGTCCAGCGCCTGCAGTGTCCCCCAGCGCAGTCCCGGCTGGCCGAGCAGATGCTGGACCGCTTCATCGAGATTCTGCCGGGTGGTAAAACGCGCGTCGTGAGGGGTAATCGCCCACACCAGACCCGGCAGGGCAGATTCCTCTGCAGGCTGCGTCTCTTTGACCCAGTTCATCAGCACCTTTGCTTTTTTTGCCGTCTGGTCATGCTGCGCGGTTGCATTGCAGATCACCAGCACATCTGGCTGCAGCTGCTGGCGATAGTGTTCCAGCAGCCACTGACATTTGGCCTGGCTTAGCGGATCGGCGCTGTTTTCTGCGAAGACCGGGATATCAATAATATCGACGTTATCCAGCGCGCTGCTCTCGACCGGCAGCACCAGCTCACGCGTGAGAAACGCCAGTACATCGACGGGAATGCTAATGGCATTCAACATCTCGCCGTTGTTCAGGGGATGCAGAAGCGTCTCCTGGGCGTCCGGAAGGGTAAAGGTGCCATGGGTCAGGAAGCCCTCTCCAGGCAGACCAAAGTTATCCACCAGCAGGCTGAGCGGGGCGGCAAGTTCGCTGGCGTGGCTGGTCTGGTGCAGAACATGGGCGAGTTTTAACCACTGCTGGGTCAGTTCCTGTTGCTCACCCCACAAGAGCGACCAGACGCTGGCCCGGGTGGTGAGATCAAGCGATGGCACCAGTTGCGCAAACTGATGCCACAGCACATCATCAATTTGCTGTCTGGCGGCAGGTACCGTGCTTTGCCAGAAGCGGGCAATTGCACCCACTTCCTGTGCAGTTATGCCGGGCACACCCTGCGGCTGGCGCAGACCGCGCCACTTCTCAAGGCGTGTCTCAATAACGGCCTTGTCCACGGCGCGGATCTGCGGATGTAACGAAGTACGGGCGATAAACAGCTGCACCAGCTCGGCCTCGGTCACCAGGCTCAGACGTAGCGGGAACGCCTCGTCAACCACCGCCGCGCTTTCACTGGTGAAGCGCAGCGCCATGTTGGTCAGGGCGTGTCCCGGGTTGATATGCGAGAAGTAATCGAACGTGCGTTGCCCGGGGGTGACGTTCAGCCGCCCGTTACCGTTGCCGCACAGGGACAACAGCAGGTGCGCTTTGGCGCTCTGGGAATGGCCATACAGGCCAATGCTGCTCCGACGGGTCAGGGCCTGGTCAATGGCTTGCTCACGCGCCTGCGCCGCATTGATACGGGCCAGCAGGGCGTCGGCATCGTTATCCAGCACCGGGGCGTGCAGGCGCGTCTCGTTAATCCACCCGATTAAGGCCTGCGTGGTGGTCATCGTTGCACTCATTTCAGGTATACACTCCCGCTGTCGATCCAGTAGTGGCTGCCGCTATGACGGCGATCGGCCAGGGTATTCAGTTTGAAGGTTAAGGCGTCTGGTGGAACAGGGGTTCCATCCTGCAGCCAGGCGTCGCTCAGCGCGAAAGATTCCGGGCCTTCGTGCTTGCTGCCTCCGCAGAGCTTAAGCCGCACGTTCAGCACGCCGTCACCCGCAATCGCTTTGGCCAGTTCCGCCGAGTTGATACTCAGGGTGTACAGCGGCGTCGCCGGCCAGCGTGCGTTCGCCAGCTGGCGGAAGCCGAGCGTGACGTTCCCACGCAGCGGGAAATGCAGGCGGGCGTCGAGTTTTGCGCCAGGCTTATCCAGGTCGATATCCTGATACCAGACGTTTTCCTCACGCAGCGTGTTAACGGTGTTATCCAGCACGCCCAGATAGCGCACGGTGGAGTAGGCGCCAATATCGGCTGCCTTAAAGTTAAAGCGCGGCAGACGCAAATCGAGCGCCAGACTGCAGAGCATGGCTCCTACGGCGGCGGTCGATTTCGGGTTGCCGATACGCCCCTGCTGGCTGAACGGATACCACTCATGCACCTGGTATTTATCCAGCCATACGATGCGATTGACCGGCACGGGTTGCAGATGGCGGATCAGCGCCTGAACGCCCGGCAGACAGCCCGGGCGACCGGTGATCAGCAAAATATCGCAGCTGTAATGGGAGATCGCTTCGCACACCGCATGAAGCGGAGAGGCCAGCGTGAACTGACCCGCCAGCATTGCATCCTGCATTTCGCGGAAATTAACATGCAGTGGAACGGCCAACAGGTCGAAAGCTTCAGAACCGGCAGGCAGGGCATGGTCGACTGCCTGCTGCAGGTAGTTCATCACGTTGCGGGTTGGTTTCTGCGGCAGCAGTTCGCCAAAGGTGGCATGCAAACCGGCCAGCGGATCGTCAATGTCACTGGATTCCCACGCGGCGAGAATAGCATGACCGATCGGCATAAAGAGCTGAAGTGCAGTCTGCTGGCGCAATACCGCCTGGGTGTCGATACGACCGGAGTCACCGAACAGCGACGCCATCAGCATAGACGCGTCCGCAATACCGGATTTCTGCAGTTGTGTTTGCAGGGCTGGCAACACATAGCGCTGGATCACGTCCAGCAGGGTGTCGTCACCGGCCACTTTGAACCCTTCGCGGAACAGAAGTTGTGGCGTGATTTTGACGTTATTCCCGGAGCCGTCATCCAGCTGATAGTGGGTGATCGCCATATCTGTGGTGCCGCCGCCAATGTCGATAGAGGCCACGCGCAGTGAACGGCCCGGCGGCACATCAGGCTCAGGTTCACGATCCGGGCGGGCGAGGGAGGCGAAGAAGGCTTCCGTCTGACCACCAAAACGGGAGATCGCTTCGTTGTAGAGCCAAACCAGTTGCCCACAGCTCGCTTCATCCCACTCCATCTGGATCTCAGGCACCGGCACCACGCTTTTATCCTGCTGCTTGCGGGTGGCAAAGTCTTCATCCTGCGGATGCCATCCCATCGCTTTCCAGACGATGGCAATCGCTTCAAACATGCGGCGGCGGAAGATCTCGCGCTCCTGCTTCGGCATCGCCGAGGGCAGAGTAAGGATAAGCGTGCGCAACTGGCGCGGAGACGCCGGGAAGCCCAGACGCAGGCGCGTAGCGACGCTGTTAATCTGGCCCAGCGCCTGTGCCAGCAGCTCGCACAGCATATGGGTCATCAGGGTGCTGCGGCTGTACTGCGGGGAGAAGACCGGCAGACGCTCGTCCTGGGGCAGCGTAAACAGCGGTTCGCCGTCATCATTCATCAGGTTCATCAGCGGGAACGCGGTCGCCAGCGGCTCGCGCTGGGTTTTGCTGTTCATCTGGCTGAAACGCCAGTCCTGCACCACTGGCGTTTCATCCCACAGGTAGCGACGCGGGCTGGAGATCCCGCTGTTACCTTCGGTTCCCAGACGCTGCATAGCCAGCTTACGCGCTTCATCGCCAACCCGGACGATAGAAGGCCAGACGAAAGCATCCTCACGTCCACTTTCAACGGAAAAGTGTTGCTTGCCAAAACGCGCTTCCGAGAACTCCAGGCGACTGGTAAACAGGGGCTCATTGAGGAACTGCGGCTCGCTCAACGAGCGCACCTGCAACTCGGCCGTCTGGCGCAGACCGTCGTTGGCGTCGCCGTGATCTTCAATAATCACGCCGCAGGTATGGGTGTTGCCCACGTCGAGGATCAAATCGACCGGAATGGCAGGCGTGCTGAGCGTATGGGTGACAAATTTGACTTCCGGTACGGTGAGCTGTTCACCGAGCATGGTCAGCACATTCAGCCAGTGAGCCTGATACTCAAAGCTGCGCATGGCCTGCTGCAGATCGCGTTCTGAACGGTGTTCAACGTCCGAGGCATACTGCGTGAACGCTTCGCGCAGCCAGCCGTCTATCCACGTCTGGTCGAGGAAGTTTTCCACTTCGGCATCGCGCCAGGCCAGCGCGAAGCGGGTCCCGTTAAGAATGTCGTTTTCCACCGGCGACAGCGCGTAGGTGGCATGCTCCGCAATCTGGCTGTCGAGGGCGAGGGTGACGCGGTGGGTGTTGCCTGCGGTGTCAGGCGTCTCAAGCTTGCGGACCTGAACACGCGCCCAGTTGTCCGGGCCGTCAACAAAGGTACGCGGCGGGTTGAATCGCAGGAACGGAACCGGGAGCCAGACGCCATCCAGCACAGCCAGCGACTGATGCAGCGCTATGGTTGTCTCAGGCTTGACCACTTCAGGCTGGCCGCCGTCCGTACCGGGCAGGGTGTAACGCCCGTTAACTAGGTCGAAATCGAGACGCAAAAGCGGGCCGTTCGCGGTTTTACGCACGAAGCGCCCGTTGCTGGCGGTGTCCTGTGGCGTCAGGCCGAAATCGAGGAACTGCACACCGCTGTTGGCAATAAGCGTGACGCTCTGTTTATAGTCGCAAAGATTTACCAGCATAGGATCAGGCACCTGCTTTCTTAAACGTCAGTGGAACGACGGTGTTTGCATCATAACGAGCACGACATTCGGCGACATCGCTGGTGCCTGCTTTACAGGAGACTTCCGGCATCGGGTAGCGGGAACCGTCTGTGCAGCGTGCATTACCGCGGCTCTTAATCATCAGCTCACCGGTGCTGTGCAGGCCGGAGAAGATCTCTACGCGGCAGACAACATTATCGCCATGCACGACACGGGCGAAGCCTTTATTGTTCTGGATCTGATAGCGCAGTGACGGCGGTTTGCCGGTCACCGGATCTTTTACGTCAAGAATGGCGCGCCAGGTGCCGTTCAGGAAACGCGTCGAGCCCGCTTTTACCTGGTTTGCCTCCATGACCATGGCATCTTTCGGGATCGCGGCAATCACCACCGGGGCAGGCACCGGAGCGGGATCGGGTTCCTTCGCTTTACTCTCCACCACCTCAGCCTGATGCAGCGGCAGGTTCATCGCCAGCGGCTCAACCGCTTTAATCGGTTTTGGCGCAATTACCACGGGTTGCGGTGCCGGAGTCGCGGCTGGCGCTGGCGCGGTTGATGGCGCCTGTTTTGACCACAGCAGCGGGGCGGCAATGGCGGCAACAATGACCGCGGCAACCGGCAATGACCACAACGGTAGGCGACGCTTTTTCACAACTGGCGCAGGAGCCGGCTCTTCAACAGGCGGCGCAACGACTGGTGCAGGCTCGGGCTCATACAGATCTTCCGGCGTAATGCGCACAACGGTGGCCGGCGCGATCAGCGGTTCGTCTGCGTGTTCAAAGGTGACGGCCGGGGTCGGTTCTGGCTCTGGTTCAGGCTCCTCTATCACCACCGGCGCAGGCTCAGGGATCAACGATTCGCGCAGGCAGTCGAGTACATCATCGCGTGCATTTTCATTCAGGTTTACAAACCCCCAGAACGCAATGACCGGTTTACCGTCAACCAGATAGAGGAAGTTTTCGCCCGGGAACTGGAAGGCTTTCGACAGCAAGGAGCCGAAGAGCTGTTGTGCGGTTTTAGGCGACTGGAGGCATTTCTTACTCAGCGATTCGACGCTGGCAAGGGTGTTTTCCAGATAGCGCAGGGCGCGAAAACGGTCATCTTCATTGGCCGTTTTCCAGCTGGTGACGCTACCTTCCACCGGGGAGTACCAGTCCACGCGGTCACCGCCGTCGTTGACCTGCGGAATGGCCAGACAGTCGACAATGGCCTGCTGTTTGCGCAACCGGAGTGCTTCACGTATTTGCAACGCTGATTCAAAAACGGCTTGTCCGCCGCCGCCAACGGCCTGAAAATCATCCAGATTACCGCTGCGTAAAAGAGTTTTTGCCACGATTTGATCCCATATACTTCTTCACACCGTTACTTTAACGAAACCGGAAAGCAAACAAACGGAGGAAGAGACGCTAAAAGCGCCGATTTCTTGCGGCATAGATCGTGACGGTTGTGCTTGACGGATAATGGAACTTAAGACAAATCACCTTTTTCGGCACTGGCTGTAAAACCAGCAAAAAACGCGGCTTTAGAATAACCTGATAGTGTTTCGTTATTTGCCAGCGTATAGCGGCTGTGCTGTTATTACGGTTCTATATAATAAAACTGTCAGGGTTATAACCATGTCTACAGGGAAAACACTGCTCGCCCTTGCGCTGAGCGCTATTTTACCAGCCGGTGCCGCATGGGCGGCAAACAACGACACCCTTATTTACTGTTCTGAAGCGTCCCCCGAGTCGTTCAACCCGCAAATTGCCAGTTCAGGCCCGTCTTTTGTGGCCAGCTCTCAGGTGCTGTATAACCGCCTGATCAATTTCGACCCAGTGAAAAACACCCCGGTTCCGTCTCTGGCGGAATCCTGGACGATTTCACCGGACGGCAAGACCTATACCTTTACGCTGCGTAAAGGGGTGAAGTTCAACAGCAACAAATACTTCAAACCGACGCGCGACTTTAATGCCGATGACGTTATTTTCTCGGTCATGCGTCAGAAAGACCCTAAACACCCGTATCACACTGTGTCGCAGGGCAATTACGAATACTTTAACGACGTCGGCCTCGATAAGCTGATCCAGGACGTTAAAAAAGTCGATGATTATCATGTTCAGTTCACCCTCAGTGAACCGAACGCCGCTTTCCTGGCCGACTGGGGGATGGATTTTGCCTCCATTTTGTCTGCCGAATACGCGGATGCGATGCTGAAAAAAGGAACCCCTGAGAACGTCGACACCTGGCCGATCGGTACCGGCCCCTATGTACTCCAGCAGTACAAAGTGGATTCTCTCATCCGCTATGTGGCTAACCCGAACTACTGGGAAGGCCCGGTCCCGACCAAACACCTGATCTTCTCCATCACGCCAAATGTGGAGACCCGTCTGGCGAAACTGCAAACCAATGAGTGCCAGATCATTCCTGCGCCATCACCGGTGCAGTTTGACGTTATTAAGAACAACAAAGACCTGACGCTGCACTCCGTGGATGCGCTGAACGTGGGGTATCTGGCGTTCAATACCGAGAAAAAGCCGTTTGATAACGTGCTGGTGCGCCAGGCGCTGAACTACGCCACCGACAAAAAGGCCATCGTTAACGCCGTCTTTATGGGCTCCGGTACGGTCGCGAAATCTCCAATTCCGCCAAATATGATGGGCTTTAATAAAGATCTGAAGGATTACAGCTACGACCCGGAAAAAGCGAAAGCCCTGCTGAAACAGGCCGGACTGGAGAAGGGCGCGGAGGTCACGCTGTGGTCAATGCCGGTACAGCGTCCGTACAACCCGAACTCCCGCCGTATTGCTGAGATGATCCAGAGCGACTGGGCGAAAGTGGGTGTGAGGGCCAAAATCGTCTCGTACGAGTGGGGGGAGTATCTTTCCGGAATGCGTAAAGGCGAGCATGACTCCGCGCTGTTCGGCTGGATGTCGGATAACGGCGATCCGGATAACTTTGCCGATGTGCTGCTGGGCTGCAATAGCATCAAAACCGGCTCCAACGCTGCACGCTGGTGTAATAAGGATTATGATGCCCTGGTGCAGAAAGCCAAACTGATCAGCAACCCGGCCGATCGCACGAAGCTGTATAGCCAGGCGCAGGAGATTTTCTACCAGCAGGCACCGTGGATTGCGCTGGCAAACGGCAAAACGTTCTATGCCACCCGCAGCAACGTCACGGGTTACAGCGTGAGCCTGATGGGCAGTGATTTCTCAAAAGCGAAGCTGAACTGATCGTGTGCCCGGTGGCGCTGTGCTTACCGGGCCTACGGTACCTCATGTAGGCCGGGTAAGGCGTAGCCGCCACCCGGCAACTGACAAGGAGTGACAATGTCACATTTAGACGAAGCGATCGCCCGCGTGGATGTCGCGATTAAAGAGGGTGTGATAACCCACATGAACGAACTGCTTATTGAACTGAGCGATGACGCTGAGCTGAGCCGGGAAGCACGCTATACCCAGCAGCAGCGCCTGCGTACCGCGATTTCACACCACGGTAAGGAGCATAAAGACGAGATGGACGCGCGTCACGAACAGCTGACTAAAGGTGGCACGATCCTGTAGCGGTTAAAACTGACGTCGGGCCACCAGCCACGCACCCACCACCAGCATCACTGCACCGCACACCGGGCCGATCAGCGCCCGCAGCGGGATGCCATGGCTTTTCAGCACGTCCATTATCAGTCCGCCGATCAGCTGGCTTGCCACCAGCACCGCAATAGTCGTCGCCGCACCAACGTTCTGGTAACCACTGATACTGGCAAAGACAAAAAAGGAGCCCAACAGTCCCGGGATCAACGTCCACCAGCGCACCGTTGACGCCAGCTCGCTAAACCCCGCAAGTCCCTGTTTGAACAGCAGAATACTGACAAACAGCACTATACCAACCAGTGAGTTCAGCAGCATGGCGATAAGTATGGTGGAGGAGGACTGGGTGATGCGCACCATCAGGGTATTTTGCACCACCAGACCAATGCCCGCCGCCACCAGAAAAGCCAGCGTCAGTGATTGATTCATTTAATCGCGTCCGGATCGCTGCGCTCATCAAGCTGCAGCTGCATAAAGGTTAAGTCCAGCCAGCGGCCAAATTTGGTGCCCACCTGCGGCATTTGACCTGTCGTCACAAAGCCAAGCGTCTGATGAAGATGAATAGAGGCGTGGTTCTGCGCTTCAATCCCCGCCACCATCACATGCTTGCCGATGTCACGGGCTTCGACAATCAACGCCTTCATCAGCGTGCGGCCAATGCCTTTGCCCTGGTGATCCGGATGGACATACACCGAGTGCTCGACCGTATGACGAAATCCGTCAAAGGCGCGCCAGTCACCGAAGGAGGCGTATCCGGTGATAATGCCATTCTCTTCGCTTACCAGCACCGGATAACCTGCGAGGGTGCGGGCCTCAAACCATGCGATACGGTTATCGGTATCGACCGTGGTATCGTTCCAGATCGCGGCGGTGTGCAGCACCGCGTGGTTGTAAATTTCACCAATAGCGGCGCAGTCTTCTTTGCAGGCATGACGAACGATCATGATGGAACCCCTGAATGTGTTGTTTACTATGTTATTACGTTATTACTACGATATTACACAACAGCTGTGGCAGATGGCTACGACATAACCCTTATTTTTTTGTTATCAAAACCCCATTGAAATGCCTTTCATACACTATAGTATGACGTCATGAACACCATAACAGACACGATGAATCAACGGATTAGCGCAAGAATTCGCCTTGAGCGCGAATCGCGCGGTTGGTCGCTGAGCGAACTGGCCGAACGGGCAGGCGTCTCGCGGGCCATGATCCACAAAATTGAGCGTGGGGACAGTAGCCCGACGGCAACCCTGCTTGCACGGTTGTCCGGCGCGTTCGGCATCAGCATGTCAACGTTGATAGCCAGAGCGGAGATGCAGGAGGGAAAACTGCTGCGTCTTGCGAACCAGCCCGTCTGGCGCGATCCGCAGACCCACTATCTCCGCCGCCATGTCTCACCGCGTACGGATCTGCCTATCGACCTTGTGCAGGTTGAGCTGCCTGCGGGGAGCGATGTGCCTATGCCCGCATCGTCCTATGCGCTGGCCCGCCAGCTGATCTGGCTGCAGTCCGGGGAGCTGATCTTTCAGGAAGGCGACACCCGCCACGAAATGCAGGCCGGGGATTGTCTGGAGCTCGGGCCGCCCAATGACTGTCGGTTCATTAACGAAACCAATGAACCCTGCATCTATCTGGTGGTTCGGCTTAACCAGTCTGGCTCGTAATGTTAAGGCGCTCAGGCGGATCATGAGCCAGGATCAATGGACATCTGTACCATAAGGAGTCTCTGATGAATCAATCTGTTTCGCAAAATCGTCGCTGGGTACTGGCTTCGCGTCCACACGGCGCGCCGGTCGCGGATAATTTTCGTCTCGAAGAGCAGCCGGTTCCGGTACCGGCGGCAGGACACGTTCTGCTGCGTACTATCTGGCTTTCGCTTGACCCGTACATGCGCGGCCGCATGAGCGATGCGCCATCCTATTCACCACCGGTTGAGCTTGGTGCGGTGATGGTCGGCGGAACGGTCAGCCGCGTTGAGCAGTCCAGTCATCCGGATTTTAAAGCAGGGGAATGGGTGCTGGGATACAGCGGCTGGCAGGAGTACGACCTTTCTGACGGCAGTGGTCTGGTCAAACTGGGCGAAAATCCCACCCATCCTTCCTGGGCGCTGGGTATTCTCGGGATGCCGGGCTTCACCGCCTATATGGGGCTGCTGGATATTGGTCAACCGAAAGCGGGTGAAACGCTGGTGGTGGCAGCGGCAACGGGCCCCGTTGGTGCAACGGTCGGGCAAATCGGTAAAATCAAAGGCTGTCGGGTCATCGGTGTGGCCGGTGGCGCAGAAAAATGCCGTCATGCTGTTGAGGTGCTGGGCTTTGACCAGTGTCTGGATCATCATGCTGATGATTTTGCCACGCAGCTTCAGGACGCCTGCCCGAACGGTATCGATGTCTATTATGAAAACGTTGGCGGTAAGGTCTTTGACGCCGTGCTCCCGCTGCTTAATACCTCCGCGCGGGTGCCGGTATGTGGTCTGGTGAGCGGCTACAATGCGACCGGTCTGCCTGAGGGGCCGGATCGTTTGCCGCTGTTAATGGGGACCATCCTGAAAAAACGCATTCGTATGCAGGGTTTTATCATCGGCCAGGATTACGGGCACCGCATCAAGGAGTTCCAGCAAGAGATGGGGCGCTGGGTGCAGGAGGGTAAAATCCACTATCGCGAGCAGGTGATCGACGGGCTGGAGAACGCCCCGGAGGCGCTGATCGGTCTTCTTGAAGGCAAAAACTTCGGCAAAGTCGTGATTCGCGTCGCGGCAGACAATAAATAAACAACATTATGGCGGGGGTTCCCGCCATATTTATTTGTGAAGATACGATATATTGTCTTTAATTAAACCTACACAGCGTTCGCGCCTTCCACACGGATGAGCCAAAGAGCGATAAAAACATACGGTTTGTACTTTTTGACGTTTATATGCACTTCCCACCACCAGGCATGACGATACAGGATATATCGGACCAGCGTCGTTTATTAAAAACTGACGTTAATAAATAGCATTAAGTTTTAGCTACAGGAATTGAACATGCTTGATTTGGATCATTTAGAAAAAGCGCAGAGAATCAGCCTTACCATGCAAGTTGAGATCAGTTTGAAAGGGGCGCTAATTACAGGCTCGCTGAAACCAGGCGCACGACTGATCACCAAAGAAATTGCCGATAAATTAGGGACCAGTATCACGCCGGTTCGCGAGGCGCTTTTGCGTCTGGTATCGTCAGGGGCGCTGCAGGCCACACCGGCGCAGGCATTTCTGGTGCCAGAGGTGACGCTGGAGCGCTATAACGAAATTACGGCCATCAGAAAACAGCTTGAGCCGATGGCGGTAGCCGCCGCCTGCCAGCATTTGACGCAGAGCAAGCTGGAGATATTGCGCACGTTGTCGGACGATTTTCATGAGGCGATGCGCAACGGGAATGTCCAGAAGGCACTGCATGCTAACCGCGTGTTTCGCTTTACCCTTTATCAGTACGCGGAAATGCCGACGCTGAGCGCCTTAATCGAGCAGCTCTGGATCCGCATTGGGCCTTGTATTAACTATCTGCACCAGGAGCTTAACGACATTAAAGCGTCGTCTTATCATTACGAGGAGTTACTGTCCGCGCTGGAGAGAGGCGATGTTGAGGGCAGCCAGAAAGCGATTGAAAAACTGATCGATGAAGCTAATTCTCTATTACAACGGCAATATTTTAGCTGAGGAATTATTCAACGGCGGGTCAATATTCTTCATTTGAAATATTCGTTCTATGAATAAATCCTGATGGCATTGCGCCATCAGGATGGTTATTTCGTTTTAAAAAATATAAAACTGGGAAATTAAATACCCCTTTTATTTCTACTCGAAACGATAAGAGACCGACAAGCCAACACCGTAGTTGCGACCCGGAGCAGGTTCGTAATAACGTCCATTGGATTCGTTAACAATCACCGAGCCGGCATACTCTTTGTCGAACAGATTATCAACGCGACCAAAGAGATCCATGCCCCAGTTGCCGTAGTTGAATTTATACCCGGTATTCAGCCCGACGACCGTGTAGGATGGGGCTTTCGCCGTGTTTTCGTCATCGGCCATGATGTCACTCATGTAGCGCACGTCAGTCCCGGCATACCAGCCTTCCTCGGGTTGCCAGCCAAACGAGGCAAAGCCCATATTGCGGGCAATACCCGGCATGCGGTTGCCGTTACAGTTATCGTCGCCGCAGACGTTGGTGCGATAGGTGGCGTCCAGATATGTCCACGCCATTTTCAGCTTCCAGTTTTCAGCAAACTGCTGATCGAGGGAAACTTCCACCCCCTGACGACGGGTTTTACCGGCATTTTTGTAGCTGGTACGTCCGCCGGAGCTGGCATCCACCACAATTTCATCATCGGTGTCGGTGCGGAACAGGGCCGCGGTCAGCAGGCCGTTGCCGATGCGGGTTTTGCTCCCCACTTCATAGGTGTTATTGGTGGACGGTTTCAGGCCAATGTTCAGACCGCCCTGGTTGTCCGCGCGATAGGAGAGTTCATTGATGGTTGGGGTCTCAAATCCACGACCCGCCGCAGCGTAAAGGTTCCACGCGTCGGTCACCGCATATTTCACCGAACCGGCCGGAAGCCACTTGTGATAGCTAGCATCACCGCTGTCATCACCGTTGCCCGGTGTAACGTAGTGATCGTTGGAATCAAACCAGACGGAGCTGTAACGCACCCCGGCATCCACAGAGAGTTTCTGCGTTAACTGCCAGCTGGTTTGCAGGTAAGGATCGACGTTCCACATCAGGTTACGTTCGTTGCGGCGCTTGTCGCCTTTTACGCCGTAATCCGGCACGCCGTTGTTCATCACGAAGTTCTCATACCCGCGACGATCTTCGCTCATGTTTTCGTAGTTCAGGCCGGTGGTAAAGGTCACCGGCACCAGCAGTTCGCCGCGGTGCGTCCAGCGGGTATCGATGCCCTGATAGTGGCGCTGCATATCAATCACGCCGCCAGAGTGGGAGGGGCGCAGCTGCGGTTGATAAGGGATCGACTGATACTGGGTCATTTCGCGCTCGCCGGCGTACATCATGACGCTGAGATCGTCCTGCGCACTGAGCTGGCGGTCATAGCGCAGCCCGGCCTGGGTCTGCTTGATGGTTTTGCGTGTATTGTACTGATCGCCACGCGGCGACTGGCGCGGGTTATCCTGCCACTCCTGATAATTCAGCCCGCCCGGATCGTTGGCTTTCATGTCCACGCTGTTAAAGATCAGCGTCAGCTTGCTGGCATCGTCAATGCGCACGCCCAGTTTGGCGTTGGCGAGATTCTTCCGCGCACCGCTGTGATCGCGGTAGCCTTTGGTGGTGAAGCGGGTGGTAGATACGGTGTAATCCACATCGCCCGCGTGTGTGCCGTCGCCCATCGCGCCGGTGGCTTTCATCCCGTAGCGCCAGGTACCGTAACTGCCGTAGTAGCTGCTGGCCTCAATGGTTGGCGGCTGTTGACCGGTCTGGGTGTTGATGTTGATCACGCCGCCGGAGGCATTGCCATACAGGGCAGAGAAGGGGCCACGCAGCACTTCCACGCTCTCCACGCTGGAGAGATCGATGTTAGACGTCTGGCCCTGGCCGTCTGGCATGGTCGCCGGGATCCCGTCCACGTACATTCGAATACCGCGCACACCGAAGGTAGAGCGGGCACCGAACCCACGCATCGACAGCTGCAGATCCTGGGCATAGTTCTGACGGTTCTGAATTTGCAGGCCCGGGACGCTACCGAGAGATTCAGAGAGGTTAATGCGTGGTGCGGCGTGACGCATATCATCGCCATTCACGACGCTGACCGCCGCCGGGGTATCCAGCTCCGATACCGTTTGTGGCGTGGCGCTGACGATCATGGTCTGTTCATCCGCACCCATCGCGGTGAGGGGAGAGAAGATGACAGGAGCCAGCAACAGTGGAAGGGTTGCCTTACGGGCAGAAATGATTTTCATGAAATAAACCGGTTAAGGATAAGAAACGTACCAAATGGAACATGTACAGGTATGTTAAATCTTTTGTAAATGTTTTGAAAACTATAACCGCACATTGCGTTAAGGAAAGGCGAAGCGGAAAAGAAAAACTCCACTTTTACACGATTAATGATTACTATTCTCATTAAAAAAACGGCAATGCCATGACGTTGCCAGCCGGAAGTGATGTCAGCAGTACACCCCCTCTCGTGAAAAAGGAATTGTTATGTCTTTACGTCATCTGTGCTCCCCACGTCTGCGTCGTTCACTGCTGTGTAGCGCTTTACTGCTTGCCGGCACCTTCCAGGTGCAGGCTGGCGAAGAGATGTTGCGCAAAGCGGTTGGGAAAGGCGCGTATGAAATGGCGGTGAGCCAGCAGGAGAATGCGCTGTGGGTTGCGACGTCACAAAGCCGTAAAACAGATAAAGGCGGTATTGTGTATCGCCTCGACCCGGTCACTCTGGACGTAACGCAGGTCATTCATAACGATCTGAAACCCTTTGGCGCCACCCTGGACACTGCCACCCAGACGCTGTGGTTGGGTAACACCATCAACGGTGCCGTGACCGCCATTGACGCCAAAACCGGCGAGGTGAAAGGGCGCCTGGTTCTGGATGACCGCAAACGCAGCGACACCGTCAAACCACTGCAGCCACGCCAGCTGGTGGCAGATGATGCCAACCATACCGTGTACATTACCGGGGTCGGTAAAGAGAGCGTGATCTGGGTAGTAGACAGCGCAACGCTGAAGCTGAAGGATACCATCGCGAACACTGGTACCTACGGCACCGGCCTGGCGCTGGATGCGCAGGCGAAACGACTCTATACCACCAACGCCGACGGTGAACTGGTAACGATTGACACCGCCAGCAACAAAATCATCAGCCGCAAAAAGGTGCAGGATGACGGGAAAGAGCACTTCTACCTGAACCTGAGTCTGGATACCGCCGGACAGCGTGCCTTCCTGACCGATTCAAAACAGCCGGAAGTGCTGGTGGTGAACCTGAAAGATGGCAGTGTCATTGAGAAGATCGCGACGCCAGAGTCGCTGGCGGTGCTCTTTAACCCGGCGCGCAACGAAGCGTACGTGACGCATCGTGAAGCCGGAAAGGTGAGCGTGATTGACACCAAAACCTATAAAGTGACGAAAACCTTCGACACGCCGGTCTATCCAAACAGCCTGGCGCTCTCTGCTGATGGCAAAACGCTGTACGTAACGGTGAAACAAAAATCCACCCGTCAGCAGGAAGCGACCCAGCCTGACGATGTGGTACGTATCACGCTCTGATGTGGGAATTGCCCGCTGGCGCTGCGCAAAACGTAGGGCGGGTAAGACGAAGCCGCCACCCGACATAAAAAAAGGAAGGCATTTGCCTTCCCTTTTTAGTGTTTACTGCACGCTTAACGCGAGGTTTCTTCCACCAGCGGGCCGTCGTGTTTTTCATCTTCATGATGAACCGGCGCGGTGCTGTGAATTTCGTATACGCGCTTACGCACGCCAAACCAGCCAGCAATCAGCAGAACGGCCAGCAGCGGAATGGTGGCGATGGTATAGGTGCCGTTCGGGTAATCGAACGCCATCAGGACCAGCACGCTGAACAGGAACAGCAGGGTGAGCCACGAGGTCACCGGTGCGCCTGGCATTTTGAAGCTCACGTCAGCTGCTTTGCCCTCTTTAATGGCTTTGCGCAGACGCATCTGGCAGACCACGATAAAGGCCCAGGAAGCGATAATCCCCAGCGCGGCCACGTTCAGTACGATCTCGAACACGCGGGACGGTACCAGATAGTTCAGGAACACGCCAAACACGTAGACCACCAGCGTCGCCAGGATGCCGGCATAAGGCACCTGCTGCTTGCTCATCTTCGACATGAACTTCGGCGCAGAGCCACCCATCGACATGGAGCGCAGGATACGGCCTGTGGAATATAAGCCGGAGTTCAGGCTGGAGAGTGCCGCGGTCAGCACCACGATGTTCATGATACTACCCACGTATGGCACGCCGAGCTTCGAGAAGAAAGTCACAAACGGGCTCTGACCCGCCTGATAGGCGTTCCATGGCAGCAGCAGAACCAGCAGCACCACAGAGCCGACATAGAACAGACCGATACGCCAGATCACGCTGTTAATGGCTTTAGGCACCATGGTCTGCGGGTCTTTACATTCGCCCGCCGCCGTACCCACCAGCTCGATAGAGGCAAAAGCGAACACCACGCCCTGCACCAGAACCAGCGCCGGCAGCAGACCGTGCGGGAAGAAGCCGCCGTTATCGGTTATCAGGTGGAAGCCGGTTGCATTGCCGTCCAGCGGCTTGCCGCTGCCGAGGAACACGGTACCGACCACCAGGAAAATCACAATCGCCAGCACTTTTACCAGTGCAAACCAGAACTCCATCTCGGCGAACCACTTCACGCCGATCATATTCATGGTACCGACAATCGCCAGGGCACCCAGCGCAAAGACCCACTGCGGGACATCGCCAAACGCGCCCCAGTAGTGCATATACAGCGCAACGGCGGTGATATCAACGATACCGGTCATCGCCCAGTTGACGAAGTACATCCAGCCGGCAACGTAGGCGGCTTTTTCACCAAGAAATTCGCGAGCGTAAGAGACAAAGCTGCCGCTGGAAGGGCGATGCAGCACCAGCTCGCCCAGCGCACGAAGAATGAAGAAGGAGAAGATCCCGCACACCAGATAGACCAGGGCGAGAGCCGGGCCTGCCATTTGCAGACGTGCGCCAGCACCTAAAAACAGACCTGTACCGATAGCGCCGCCGATGGCGATCATTTGGACCTGACGGTTGCCCATCGCTTTGTGGTAGCCCTCTTCATGGGAGTTTAACCAGCGACGTTTAGCAGCATGATGATCGGCTGCGCTTTTATTGCTTGTTTTCATTGAGTTACCTGTTTGCCTGTCTGAACCATTATCGTGATAGTCCTGCCTGGCAGAGAGCAATACAAACGATTGCTTCTGCGCAAACACATGTCGCCTTCCCAGTCATTCTGCGTATGGATAAGGCGAAACATGGCGAGGCATCCTACCTGCAATTGATAAGCGACGCAAAATATAACCGTGCCGAAAGTGATGCACGTCGAAGGAAATCGTGTGGTCAGAGCAGACGAGGATCACAACGCGCTGAATCGTGATGACTTTTTAGACAAAACCGTCAGTGACATGCTGTTTTAATCATCAGATGTGCTTAATAGTTGCTCAGTGGAACAAGCGGAGGGTAAACGCTATGATCGGTTTGGTTTTTATGCAGCTAAAACGAGGCTAAGGGTGAGAATTAATGTAATCGGCACCAGCGGAAGTGGAAAAACCACGCTGGCAAGACGGATCGCTGATGAACTGGCTATTCCTTATATTGAAATGGACAGGCTTTACTGGCGCCCGAACTGGCAGGGCACAGCAGATGATGCGTTTCTGGAAAAACTGGAGCATGCATTAAGCGCTTCTCAGAACTGGGTGCTGGATGGTAACTATAACCGCACGCGACCTGTTAAATGGCGCAATGTTGACATTGTGGTGTGGGTAGATTGCGGGTTTGCCCGCACCCTCTGGCAGGCCGTCACCAGAGCAATCAAACGGGCCTGGCATCAACACGAACTCTGGCCTGGAACGGGAAATAAAGAGAGTTTCCGGCGCGCGTTCTTCAGCAGAGAGTCCATTATCATCTGGACGATTAAAACCTGGCGCAACAACCGCAGGCGTTACGAAGCCGATCTGCAAAATCCGGACTACGCGCATATACGCTTTATCCGTATTATCCGCCGCAGTCAGGCGGAAACGCTGATTTCTACGCTAAAGTCTTATTCTTAGTATGGTTTTATATATCTGATTTCCGGCAAACCAAATGTAAATTAATTGTTTCTCAGTGGTGAAATACGCCTTTAATAATGACGACATGTTAAGTCAAACGAGAACGCAACATGTCCTGGCGAATCAGCATTCTGGATAAAAGCCCTGTCGCTGAAAACGAAACAGCCGCCGATGCGCTGGCGCGAACCCTGGCGCTGGCGCAACAGGCGGAAACTCTCGGTTATCACCGCTTCTGGATTGCCGAACACCACAACACCCCGCAGCTGGCCAGCCCCTCGCCGGAGTTGTTGATTGCCTGGATCCTCGGGCAGACAACGCGTATCCGCGTAGGATCGGGCGGCGTTATGCTGCAACACTACAGCCCCTATAAAGTCGCGGAAAACTTCAATCTACTGGCTGCTCTGGCTCCGGGTCGCGTGGATCTGGGCGTCGGAAAAGCACCCGGCGGTCTGCCGCTCTCCACCCGCGCATTGCAACTCGGTCTGAATCAGCAGGAAAAGGGCAGTTTTGCCGAACAGCTGGCGCAACTTGATAGCTGGATCCGCCCTGAAAATCAGTCGGTCGATGAGGCGGTTCGCGCCACGCCGCTGCCGCCGGTCCCGGCGCAGGGATTCCTGCTGGGAGCCAGCGTCGAAAGTGCTCTGCTGGCCGCAAAACTCAACTGGCATTTTGTCTTTGCCGCTCACCTGAATGGCGATCCGGACCTGCTGCGTGAGGTCATCACCACCTGGCGTGAACACAGCGTCCGGGAGGTGATTGTGGCGGTGCAGGTGATTGTGGCGGACTCTCAGACCCAGGCGCAATCGCTGGCGCAAAAGGTTGAAGTCTGGGGCGTGGAGCTGGCAAACGGCCAGCGCGTTACGGTGGCCAGCGAAGAGCAAGCCTATGCGTTTGCGCGTCAGGCAGGCAGCGAGCCGCTGCGTATTGCGCGTCGCGCGCAGTCGCTGGTGGCCGGGACCGCAGAGTCGGTACTGGCACAACTGGACGCTCTGCATCACCAGTGGGGTATTGACGAATTCATTATCGACACACCGGTTGCGGAGGGTGCCACGCGCGTGCAGTCCCTGCGTCTGCTGGCGCAGGCGCGACTTAACAAGGAGGTCACCGTATGCGTTTTGGCGAACAACTGATTGCCTGGCGACGTGAGCTGCACCAGAACCCGGAGCTGTCGGGCCAGGAAGTGGAAACAACCGCCCGTCTGCACCAGTGGCTGACGAATGCCGGCATCAGACCACTGCCTTATGATCTGCCGACCGGACTGGTCGCGGAAATTGGCACCGGCACCAAACTGATTGCCCTGCGGGCGGACATCGATGCCTTGCCGATCGAAGAGCGCAGCGGGGTGGCGTTTAGCTCACAGCGTGCGGGGGTGATGCACGCCTGCGGTCATGACATCCACACCAGCGTGATCCTCGGGGCGGCATTAAAACTGAAAGAGCGTGAAGCGTTGCTTAACGGTCGCGTGCGGATCCTGTTTCAGCCTGCCGAAGAGAACTTTGGCGGTGCGAAGAGCATGGTGCGGGCCGGGGCGTTACGTGACGTCAGCGCCATCTTCGGCATGCACAACGAGCCGGGGTTGCCGGTGGGTGAGTTTGCCACCCGCGGCGGGCCGTTCTATGCCAACGTCGATCGGTTTGTGATCCGCATTACCGGCAAAGGGGCCCATGCCGCACGGCCTCATGAAGGCAACGACGCGATTGTGCTGGCAAGCCAGCTCATTACCGCGCTGCAGAGCGTCGCCAGTCGCAACGTGAATACGCTGGACTCCGTCGTGCTGAGCGTAACGCGCATTGCGGGCGGTAACACCTGGAACGTCCTGCCGGAAAGCGTTGAGCTGGAAGGGACGCTGCGCACACATCGCGCGGAAGTTCAGCAGAACGTCAAAGCGCGCGTCGGTGAAATCGCCGCCGGATTCGCCAGCGCCTTCAGTGCCCAGATTGATATCACCTGGTATGCCGGGCCGACTGCGCTGGTCAATGATGAGCGCTGGGCGGAATTTGCCACCTCGGTCGCCCGGGAAGCGGGGTATGAAACCCAGCATGCTGAATTGCATATGGGCGGAGAGGATTTTGCGGTCTATCTGCAGCAGATCCCCGGCGCGTTTGTCAGCATTGGCAGCAATAGCCCGTATGGTTTACATCACCCGGCCTTTAATCCGGACGAAGCATTAATTGAGCCGGCTGCCCGTTATTTTGCACAGCTTGCGGAAAAAGCCCTGCAACACGTTTAATTCAGAAGAGGTGAATATGTCTGCAACCCGACAATTGCGGCTGGGGACCATTTTGCATGGTGCATCCGGGAATATGTCCGCCTGGCGCCATCCTGCGGCGGTCGCCGATGCCAGTATTAATTTTGATTTCGTCAAAGCGACGGCGTTAAAAGCCGAGGAGGGCAAGCTCGACTTTTTATTCGTCGCCGACGGCCTCTACATTAATGAGAAATCGATCCCGCATTTTTTAAACCGCTTTGAGCCGTTAACGGTGCTCTCTGCACTGGCGAGCATTACCTCGCGGCTGGGTCTGGTGGGCACGTTATCCACCTCCTACAGCGAACCCTTTACCGTGGCGCGCCAGTTTGCCAGCCTGGATCACCTGAGCAACGGCCGTGCGGGCTGGAACGTCGTGACCTCGCCGCTGGAAGGGTCGGCCAGGAACTTCTCGCGTGAAAAACACCCGGAGCACGCGCTGCGCTACCGCATTGCGGATGAGTATCTCGGCGTAGTGAAAGGGCTGTGGGACTCGTGGGAAGGCGATGCCTTTGTGCGCAACAAAGAGAGTGGTCAGTTCTTTGACCCCGCCAAACTGCATACCCTGGATCATCACGGTGATTTCTTCCAGGTCGCCGGGCCGCTCAATATTGGTCGCACGCCGCAGGGGCGTCCGATTGTGTTCCAGGCGGGCGCATCGGACGACGGCAAAAAGCTGGCAGCGAAGCATGCCGATGCGATCTTCACCCATCATGAAACCTTTGAAGAAGCACAAGCGTTCTACCGCGACGTGAAGCAGCAGCTGGAAAATAACGGTCGTCGTGCTTCTGATCTGCACATCTTCCAGGGCGTGAGCGTGATTGTCGGAAAAGATGCCGAAGATGTGGAAAACCAGTACCAGACCACCGCGGCGCTGGTGTCGGTTAAGGATGCGCTCAATTATCTCGGACGTTATTTCGAACATCACGATTTCAGCCAGTATCCGCTCGACGAGCCGTTCCCGGACCTCGGCGATCTGGGGAAAAACAGCTTCCGCAGTACCACGGATGAGATAAAGCGCAATGCCCGTGAACGTCAGCTGACGCTGCGTCAGGTCGCGCTGGAAGCGGCCTCGCCACGCCCCCGTTTTTCCGGCACGCCGGAGCAGGTGGCGGACGGCCTGCAGGCATGGTTCGACGGCGATGCAGCCGACGGCTTCATCATTCAGGGCGGGACGCCAGATACCTTCCCGCGCTTTGTTGACCAGGTGGTGCCGGTGCTACAGGCCCGCGGCCTGTTTCGCACTGACTACCCCGGAACCACACTGCGCGACAGCCTGGGCCTGGACGAACCCAAAAATCAGTTCACACAACAATAAAGAGAACACCGCTATGCAGAAAACATCGCTTATTCTGGCGCTCGCGCTGGCCTTTACCCCTGCCGCCTGGGCAGAGAATGTGAACATTAACGGCACCGGTGTGAGCATTGAGGCCAACAAAACGCCGATCAACACCGCCAAAAACGGCGAGGCCATCGCGCAGTTGCCGAAAGATTATCGCTTTGCCGTGCCGGGGAAATTTACCGTTGCGGTGGCAGGTCTCAATCAACCGCCACTGACGGTTTTCTCGGATGACAACAAAACGCTTCTGGGAAGCGAAGTTGACGTCGCCCGTCTGGTAGCCGACAGCCTCGGGCTGGAGCTGAACGTGGTGCCAACCTCCTGGGAGGACTGGCCGCTGGGGGTGGCCTCCGGGAAATACGATGCGGCGATCAGCAACATCACCGTGACCAAAGCGCGCAAAGAGAAGTTTGATTTCGCCACCTACCGTAAGGATTCGCTCGGTTTCTATGTGAAATCAACCAGCCCAATCACATCCCTGCAGAAGGCGGAGGACATTGCCGGGCTGCGGATTATCGTGGGCTCTGGCACTAACCAGGAGGCCATCCTGCTGGCATGGAACGCCGAAAACCTGAAGAAGGGATTAAAACCGTTTACCCCGATCTACACCAAAGATGACGCGGCACAAACGCTGGCGCTCCAGTCCGGGCGTGCGGATGCGTATTTTGGTCCGAACGTGATTGGCGCGTGGAAAGCCGCGCTGACGGGTAAAACCAGACTGGTCGGTAGCGTAGACGGCGGCTGGCCGAAGGCGGCGCATATCGCGGTAACGCTGAAAAAAGGCAGCGGGCTGGTGGAACCGGTGCAGATCGCACTGAACGGCGTGATCAAAAACGGCGATTACGACAAAGTGCTGAACCGCTGGGGGGAAGGGGTGGAACGCATCCCGCTGTCGGAAGTGAACCCTGCCGGTCTGGGTGACTAAGGAGGCGCTATGAGCGAACAATTTCGTGACGTTTCGCCGGAAGATGCCGATCTTCAGCCCATCATCAATGGGCTGTTCGGTGAATACGCTGCCCGCTACGGTGACTATTTTTCGAAAGATGCTGAGGTGGAGCTCACCGAGTGGTATCTGGCGCCACAGGGGCTGTTTATCGTCCTTGAGCGCGACGGGAAAATTATCGCCACCGGTGCGTACAAACCCTTCGACGAACGCACCGCGGAAATCAAACGCATCTGGACGGACAAAACCCTGCGTCAGCAGGGGCTTGCCGGGCGCGTGGTGCAGGAGCTGGAGCGCAGGGCGGTGCTGGCCGGCTACAGCCAGATCTACCTCACTACCGGTTTCCGTCAGCCGGAAGCGGTACGACTTTATCTCAGCCAGGGGTACCAGCCGCAGTTCGATCTGCATCGCGATCCGGAAGAGTACAGCCAGCCCCCGTTTGATGGCCGGCTGCGTTTCACCAAAACGCTGGTTCGCGAAGCGTTAAGTAAAACCGCATGAGGAACGATGATGAGCAACGTTGAAACCATTAAAGTGGTCCCTGCGCGTTATCCGCTGCGGGCCGTCGGTGCCGTGGTGGCGCTGTTTGTCCTGGCGGTCGTTATCCAGTCCGTCGCCTTTAACCCGCGCTGGGAGTGGTCTGTGTTTGCCCGCTGGTTCTTCGACCCGGTGATCCTTGAAGGCGTTGGCCAGACATTACTGCTGACGCTGATCGGCACCGCGCTGAGCGTGGTTTTCGGCGGTATGCTGGCGCTGGCGAGACTCTCGTCATCCTGGTTGCTGAGCAGCCTGGCCTGGGGCTACATCTGGCTGTTTCGCTCGTTGCCCCTGATTGTGGTGCTGATCATCCTCTATAACTTTTCCTATCTCTACGACACGCTCTCCCTTGGGGTGCCGTTCACCGGCATAACCTGGGGCAGCTTTGAAACCATCAACGTGCTGGGGCAATTTTCCACTGCCGTTGTCGGGCTGACGCTGGTACAGAGCGCCTATACCGCGGAGATTATCCGCGGGGGCTTCCTCGGCGTGGATCATGGTCAGTATGAAGCGGCCGCTGCGCTGGGGCTACCGGCCTGGCGTCGTACGGTGCGGATCATTCTGCCGCAGGCGCTGCGCACCATTCTGCCGTCCGGGTTTAACGAAATCATCAGTCTCGCGAAGGGCACGGCGATGGTCTACGTGCTGGCAATGCCGGAACTGTTCTACACCATCCAGATGATTTACAACCGCACGCAGGAAGTGATCCCGCTGCTGATGGTGGGGGCCGCCTGGTACCTGGTGATTACCACTGTGTTGTCCGCTATCCAGTATGGTGTAGAGCGGGGCCTGGCCCGCAGCGAACGTCGCTCGGCGGTGAATCAGAACCGTACCCTCAGCCGTACCCGTTCCCGTTCCGTCACCACCACGCCCGCACAGGAGCCCGTCCATGCAAGCCTCTCATGAAGGACATATTTCCATTACCGGCGTCAGTAAATTCTTTGGTCGCCATAAAGCGCTCGATAACGTGTCGCTTGAGATCCCACCGGGTTCCGTCACGGTGATCCTCGGACCGTCCGGCTCTGGTAAATCGACCCTGTTGCGCACCATCAACCACCTGGAGCGCGTTGACGAAGGGTTTATTCAGATTGACGGGGATTACATCGGCTACCGCCGTCGGGGTGACAAACTCTACGAGTTAAAAGAGAAAGAGATCCTTAAACAGCGCGTCAATGTCGGTTATGTGTTCCAGAACTTTAACCTCTTCCCGCATCTCACGGTGCTGGAAAACCTGATTGAAGCGCCCATCGCCCATAAAAAACTGAGCAAAAAAGAGGCCGTTGAGCGGGCATACAGCCTGCTGGATGTGGTGGGGCTGCGTGATAAAGCAGATGCCTGGTCGCGCCATCTCTCCGGCGGGCAGCAGCAGCGCATCGCCATTGCCCGCGCGCTGGCGCTGCGTCCGCGGGTCATGCTGTTTGATGAACCCACCTCGGCGCTTGACCCGGAGCTGGTGGGCGAGGTGCTGGATGTCATCAAGAAACTCGCCCGTTCCGGCACCACGCTGGTGGTGGTCACCCATGAGATCGGCTTCGCCAGAGAAGTGGCGGATCAGGTGGTGTTTATGGTCGACGGTAAAATTGTGGAGCAGGGCAGCAGCGACGAGGTGCTGAACCGGCCATCGCACCCGCGAACGCGTCAGTTCCTTTCCCGAGTCCTGTAAGGAGTTCCGATGAAATATGGACTTTTAGCGGGGCTGGCTTTTACCGCCGCCAGTCATGCCAGCATTGATTTAAAGGCCAACGAGCAGCCGCTGCCGGTGACGGTGGATCCGCAGGCGGTGGGGAAGATCCCCGCTCATTACAAATTTGTTGAGCCGGGAACGCTCACGGTGGCCATTTCCGCGCTTAATTCACCGCCGCTGGCGCTGCTGGCCAGCGATAATCGGACGCGTATCGGCAGCGACCCGGATATCGCCCGGCTGCTGGCGGGCAGCCTGGGGCTAAAACTGAAGCTCGTTCCTACGGCCTGGGAAGACTGGCCGCTGGGGATCACCTCCGGGCGCTATGACGTAGCGCTGGTAAACATTGCGGTGACCGAACAGCGCAAAGAGAAGTTTGATTTTGCAACCTATCGCGTCGATTCGCTGGCGTTTACGGTGAAATCCACCAGTCAGGTGCAGTCGATTAAGGGCCCTGAAGATCTTGCGGGTAAAAAGGTCATTGTTGGCTCTGGCACCAATCAGGAGCGCATCCTGTTGGGCTGGAACGAGGAGAACAAAAAGGCCGGACGTGAACCCGCGCTGCCGGTGTACCTGACGGACGATGCCTCGGGCAATCTCTATATTCAGTCCGGCCGGGCGGATGTGTTCTTCGGGCCGCAGTCGGTCGCGGCGTATAAAGCCGCGCTGACCGGCAAAACGCGCGTTGTCGGGCTGGGCCCGAAAAAAGCGTATGTCGCCACCACCACCAAAAAAGGCAATCAACTGGTCTACGCCCTGCAGGCCGCACTGGATGGTGCGATCGCGCGCGGGGAGTATCAGAAGGTGCTGGCACGCTGGGGGGAGCAGGGCGAAGCGGTGGCACAATCGGAGGTTAACCCGCCTGGGATCACGTATTAATTGTGCTCTACACTTAGGATTTTCACTCCTGAGAGGGCAACATGATCAAACTCTATGGCGTACCCGGCTGGGGCTCGGCAATCAGTGAAGTGATGCTGACCCTGGCAGACATTCCTTACCAGTTTATTAACGTGGACGGGTTTGACCAGCCCGGTCCTCAGCGTGAACTGTTGCAAAAGCTTAACCCGCTGTGTCAGGTGCCTACACTGGCACTGGAAAATGGCGCGATCATGACCGAAACGGCCGCCATCGGCCTGATGGTGCTCGACAGGTGTCCCGATCTGGCGCCACCCGTGGGCCAGGCGGAACGTCAGCAGTTTCAGCGTCTGCTGATCTGGTTCGTGGCGAACGTCTATCCGACGTTTACTTACGCAGACTATCCCGAACGCTGGGTACCGGATGCGCCGGAACAGCTGCAGAAAAACTGCATCGAATACCGCAAATCCCTCTATTTATGGTTCGAAAGACAACTCAAAGCTGCCCCGTTTGCGCTGGGTGAGCGACTTACGCTGCTTGACGTCTATATTGCGGTGGCGCGTAGCTGGGGTCCACGGCACGAATGGTTCGCAACCAATACGCCAAAATTGACGGCCATTGCAGATACCGTGTGCGGGCTGCCTGAACTGCACAAGGTGTTAAAGGCAAATACGATTATCTGATAACGTGGAACCCTTATTCATAACAGGAAGCCTGCACATGCCACATGTAGATATCAAAAGTTTTCCCCGGGATATGAACGACGAACAAAAAAACGCACTGGCGGCGGATATTGCTGAGGTGATAATTCGTCATTTCAACAGCAAAGACAGTTCAGTGTCGATCGCGTTGAGCCAGGTTAATCCTGAGGACTGGAAAGCGCAGGTCTGGGATACCGAAATTGGCCCGCAGATGGATACGCTGATTAAAAAGCCGGGTTATTCAATGTAAGATTTTAGCCGGGAAGCCGCTTTGCTTACCCGGCATTTACGCCTCTCGCGACCTTTCGCAAAAATCGACAATACGATCCTGTGACACTTCCGTTACACTTTGCTTCCCTAAAACTTTCACGAAATCATCTGGTAAGCACAGCAGTTGCGTTAAATTAAGTACAGGATAATTTTCTGATGACAAAATTACCTCAGTTTTCACTCGCCTTTTTTCATCCTCGTTACTGGCTCAGCTGGACAGGCATTGCAGCGCTCTGGTGCATTGTGCAGCTCCCGTATCCCCTTTTATTGAGAATCGGACACGGCCTTGGGCGTCTGGCCATGCGTTTGCTACCGCGTCGTGTAGACATCGCTCGCCGCAACCTTGAGCTCTGTTTTCCCGATATGAAAAAGGCTGAACGCGAACATTTACTGCAGCGTAATTTTGAATCGGTTGGTATGGGCGTTATCGAAACCGGGATGGCCTGGTTCTGGCCAGACTGGCGGGTACGCAAATGCTTTAGCGTCAGTGGGTATGAGCATATGGAAGAGGCGCGGGCGCGTGGAAATGGCGTAGTGCTTATCGGTATGCATTTTCTTACCCTGGAACTGGGTGCCAGAATATTTGGCATGCTCAACCCGGGTGTCGGGGTTTATCGCCCTAACAATAATGCGCTGCTGGACTGGCTGCAGACGCGCGGCCGTCTGCGCTCAAATAAAACCATGCTGGATCGCTATGACCTGAAGGGGATGATCCGCGCCCTCAAGCAGAATGAAATTCTGTGGTACGCCCCGGATCACGACTACGGCAAAACTAACAGCGTGTTTGTGCCGTTCTTTGCGGTTCCTGACGCCGCGACAACTGCCGGAAGTTACATGCTGGTGAAGAGCGCCAGGCCGGCGGTGATCCCGTTCGTTCCACGCAGAAAGGCAGACGGCAGCGGTTATGAACTGATTATTCTTGACGATATCGGCGAAACGCTGCAGGGCGGTGATAAAGCGTTGGTAGCCACGCAAATGAACAGGGCGATTGAGCGCGCGGTGCTGATGGCGCCGGAGCAGTATATGTGGTTGCACCGACGCTTCAAAACCCGACCTGAAGGCCAGCCGGACAGATATGCGCGCAAAAAAAGCGTGGTCATTTCCAACAGAACTGTATCTACAGGCGACATGCCTGAACAGTCAGGCATTCAGCACTAAAGTCTGCCCTCACCGTAACGTGAGGGCAGGCTGACGGCTACAGCGCGGCCCGGCGGTACGGCGCATAATCCGCTTGCCACCAGGTCTCTTCAATCCGCGCCAGCAACATCTCATCCTCCATGGCTGGCGCAACACCTTGCTCAATGGCCGCTCTGGCGACGGCAAACGCGATATGGCGTGACACCGTTTCTATGTGATCCACCGGCGGCAATAACCCACCTTTTTCAGTCGTCACCAGCGGCGACTGTGCGGCCAGGCTGCGGCTTGCCGCCATCAGCATCTCCTCGGTGACCCGGCGTGCATGGCAGGCCAGAATACCCAGCCCCAGCCCGGGGAATACATAGGCATTATTACACTGGGCAATATCGTACTGTTCGTCCTGCCAGAACACCGGAGCAAACGGGCTGCCGGTGGCGACGAGTGCGGCGCCCTGTGTCCAGGCAATGAGATCCTGCGGTTGCGCCTCCGCACGTGATGTGGGGTTAGAAAGCGGCATAATCACCGGACGCGGGCAGTGGCGATGCATCTCTTTTACAATCTCTTCGCTGAAGAGGCCCGGCTGGCCTGAGACCCCAATCATGACCGTCGGATGCGCGTTTTTAACCACGTCCAGCAGCGAAATATTGGTCGACTCAACCTGCCAGTCGCGGATCGCCTCGCGCGCCGTGAGCAGATTTTTCTGGAAGTCGAGGAGGTTGGTCATATCGTCAGTCAGCAGGCCAAAGCGATCGACCATAAAGACCCGACGGCGGGCTTCGGCTTCGGTTAGCCCGTCATCCACCATCAGCGCAACGATTTTTTCGGCGATGCCGCAACCGGCGGATCCGCTCCCCAGGAAGACCACGCGCTGATCGCGAACACGGGTCCCGGCAGCATGGGCGGAAGCAATCAGCGTGCCCGCGGTCACGGCGGCGGTACCCTGGATATCGTCGTTGAAACAGCACAGCTGGTTGCGGTAGCGCTGCAGCAGTCTGGTCGCGTTTTTCTGCGCGAAATCCTCAAACTGCAGCAATACATTGGGCCAGCGCTGCTTCACGGTACTGATAAACATGTCCATAAACTCGGCGTACTGATCGTCGCTGATGCGTGGATGACGCCAGCCCATATACATCGGATCGTCCAGATGCTGCTGATTATTGGTACCGACATCCAGCATAATCGGCAGGGTAGACGCCGGGTGGATCCCACCGCAGGCGGTATATAACGAGAGTTTTCCAATGGGTATTCCCATCCCGCCGATCCCCTGATCGCCGAGTCCCAGAATGCGCTCCCCGTCGGTCACAACGATGACGCGAATATCATTGCGTGAGAAACTCTGCAGCATCTCATCAATACGATGACGATTGGGCCATGAAATAAAGAGCCCCCGCGCGCGGCGATAAATTGTCGAGAAGTGTTCGCAGGCTTCACCTACCGTTGGAGTATAGATAATGGGTAACGTCTCTTTCAGGTGCGAACGCAGCAGGTTGTAAAACAGAGTCTCATTAGTATCCTGTATATTTCGCAGATAAACGTGGCGGGAAATATCGCTTTTAAAATGACAGAATTGTACCCAGGCGCGTTCGGTTTGCTCCTCGATACTTTCAACGTTGTGTGGCAACAAACCGTGCAGATTAAAGTTATCGCGTTCTTCTTTAATAAATGCGAGTCCTTTATTTAATAACGGGTTTTCCAGTAACACAGCGCCGCTATAAGGGGTATACAGTACTTCTTTGCGAGGCATGAATGACTCCTGAATTTCAATAATCGGATAAGGTTCAGTTGCAGGCGCAGGTTTATTTATGTCTGTCGTTTCGCGCTAATCTAGCGGTTAAGAATCATAGGCGTAGTGATAACGCTCACAGTCTTTCTGGTTTAATTAATTTCAAAACACCGATGTGGCGATTAAAAACTTTAGTTACGAAAAGATGAATTAAGTTATTTAAAAAGAAATTCTCGTGCCGTTCACATTTCCGGCGAAATCGCCATGCTAATTTCTCGATGAACCATTTTTATAAATGGCTGTTTGAATATTATTAAATATTAGAGCTTTATTAAATACAGGCTAATTACGATTTTTTCATGTTTATTTATATCCGAACCTACTAATCCGGTGATTATATGAAAGATAATTCTGTAACCACATCTCCAGTCGCTTCACGTGTTGCTTTTGGGTTGAGCAATGCGGAAGTCGGCGCGGTCCCGTTGATGCTGTTTGTCGGGATCGCGGTCATTGTGGCCACCTCCGCGTGGGCGGGGCTCCTGCCGAAAAACATGATCGGTGGACTCGCGGTGATCATGACGCTCGGTTTTGCCTTTGCCAAAATTGGCCGACAGATCCCGGTGCTGAAAGATATTGGTGGCCCGGCAATATTGTGCCTGATGCTGCCTTCGGTGCTGGTCTACTTTGGCGTATTCGAGAAACACACCCTGGATACGGTTCACCTGTTGATGAAAGAGGCCAACTTGCTCTATTTCGTCATCGCCTGTCTGGTAGTGGGGAGCATTTTGGGGATGAACCGCGTGCTGCTGATCCAGGGGATGATCCGCATGTTCGTTCCACTGGTGGTAGGCACCCTGATGGCTGTGCTGAGCGGGTTAATTGTCGGCTCGCTGTTTGGCTATACGCCGTACCACACCTTCTTTTTCATCATCGTGCCGATTATCGGCGGCGGGATTGGCGAAGGTATTTTACCGCTGTCGCTGGCCTATTCGGCCATACTGGGCCAGACACCTGACGTCTATGTGGCGCAGCTGGCACCCGCCGCCGTAGTGGGGAATATCTTCGCGATTATCTGTGCGGGTACGCTGGCACGCCTCGGAACAAAACGTCCTGCGCTGTCGGGAAATGGCATGTTAACCCGCAGCAAAGATGACAATAGCCTGTTTGCCAGCGCCCAGAGCGTACAGCAAACCGATTTCCAGCTGATGGGTGGCGGGCTGCTGATGGTGTGTGCGTTTTTCATCGTTGGCGGACTGTTTGAGAAGCTGGTGCATATTCCCGGCCCGGTGCTGATGATCCTCATCGCCGTGCTGTGTAAATACTTCAGGGTGATCCCGGCCTCCATGGAGCAGGGGGCGCACAGTTGCTATAAATTTGTCTCCGCTGCGTTGGTCTGGCCATTGATGATTGGCCTTGGTATGCTGTACGTGCCGCTGGAGAGCGTCGTGGCGGTCTTCTCCGTGGGATACGTGGTGGTGTGTGGTTCGATCGTGATGGCAATGGCGCTGAGCGGCTATTTTATTGCGTCGCGCCTGAATATGTATCCGGTGGAAGCGGCCATTGTCACCTGCTGTCATAGCGGGCTGGGCGGGACAGGGGACGTGGCGATTCTGTCTGCGTCGAACCGCATGTCGCTGATGCCGTTTGCCCAGATTGCGACCCGTATTGGCGGCGCATCGACAGTGATTTTCGCCACGATTCTGATGGGCTGGTTGATGGCGCACTGATCGGAAATGTCAGGAGACTGAATCGCAACGACATTTTCATCACGCCGTTGCGGTTCAGTCCTTTATAAATATCACCGTGCTGGATAGAATTACCGCATCCACAGCGACGGGATACCACACGATGACCGGAAGAGTTGATTATCAGATTGAAAAATATCTCTTTACCGAGGCTGCCGAGCCGGAGCGTTTGACGCGCCAGTGGGCAGAGGTGATGGAAGAGTGTCGTGAGCAACAGTCTGGTGCAGAGGAGCGGCTGCGTCTGGCGTTGCTTAATGTGGATTACGTCACCAGCTTCGAGCTGCCCTTCAGGCTACTCCTCACCCGTGCCCCGCAGTTGATTGACGGCATCAGGAATGAACTTCAACTCAGTCAGAAAAATGTGCTGTTCAATGGCAAGCGGTTCGGCTGCGTGTATAGCCTTAAAATGAATCTGGACGGGATCCCTGACGAATTTAGTTATCACCTGAAGACGCGTATCCAGCGAACTGATAGCGAGGGTGGGAGCGAAGTGCCTTACCGGCAAATCGCCCAGCAGGTCAAAGCCCCCCGCGAACGCCTTAAGTTAGCCCTGGAGAACGGGCTGGCGGTAACGGCACTTGACGGGCTGTTCTGGTTTGGCATTCAGCGCATTGCGGCCGATGTGCAAAGGTTACGCAAAACAGGGATGAGAATTGTCACCTCCGAGACTGAGGTCTTTGATACCCTGACGAAGACCAGTCGGCAGATCCCGGTCTATCGCCTGGAAAAAGCGTAGCGTTGCCACGGATATTAATGTAACCGCAGGGCTACTCAGCCCGCAGCAAAATTGCCATCAGCCCTGGAAAACGGGTATCCAGATCGTCTCTTCGCAATGAAATCATATTCTCCCGCCCCTGCGGGCGTTGCCAGATAACGCCGCTGTCGCGCAGCACGCGCCAGTGGTGGGTCATTGTCGATTTCACCACATCGTCCGGGCGCAGCGCGTTACAGCTGAGTTCGCTGCCATCGGCCAGTCTGCGGATAATCGACAGCCGGAGCGGGTTGCCGAGGGCAAACAGCACATTTTCCAGCAGTATTTGTTCAGGTTCAGGGTGGTTTGGGATCATCGTTTTCCTGCGTCAACGTTCAGATTGAGCTATATCAACAATAGGTCAACCGTGAAAAAATAGTTCGATAATACTCGTACAATAGGACTATTATAGCAAACGAACACACTGGCGACCATCCTGGTCGTCACAACTCAGTCTTACAGACTTAAGGAAATATTATGCCCCGACCCATCCCTCTCGAACGTTATCGCAACATCGGTATTTCCGCGCATATCGATGCCGGTAAAACGACAACCACCGAACGCATCCTGTTTTACACCGGGATGAGCCACAAGCTGGGTGAAGTACACGATGGCGCGGCAACAACCGACTGGATGGCGCAGGAGCAAGAGCGCGGGATCACCATTACTTCCGCGGCCGTCAGCTGCTTCTGGCCGGGTATGGACAGAGGGTTTGAACCGCACCGGATCAACATCATCGACACCCCGGGGCACGTGGATTTCACCATTGAGGTGGAACGCTCCATGCGCGTGCTGGACGGTGCCGTCATGGTGTACGACTCCGTGGGTGGCGTGCAGCCGCAGTCAGAGACCGTCTGGCGTCAGGCGAATAAGTATCATGTGCCGCGCCTGGCGTTCGTCAACAAAATGGACCGTCCGGGTGCCGATTTCTTCCGCGTCGTGCGGATGATGCAGGAACGCCTGAAGGCGAATCCGGTGCCCATTGTGATCCCTGTGGGAGCGGAAGAGCATTTCACCGGCGTGGTGGATCTCATCAAGATGCGTACCATTGTGTGGGATGATGCCACGCAGGGCATGGTGTTTAACTATGCGCCGGTGCCGGACGATTTGCTGAGTACCGCGCAGGAGTGGCGGGAAAAAATGGTCTCTGCGGCAGCAGAAGCCAGCGACGCGCTGATGGATAAATACCTGGAGACGGGCGACCTTGATGAGGCTGAGATCATTAAGGGGCTGCGTATTCGGACCATCTCCGGTGAAATCCAGCCGATGCTGTGCGGCAGTGCCTTTAAAAACAAAGGGGTACAGCGCATGCTCGATGCGGTGATTGAGCTGATGCCATCCCCGCTGGATGTACCGGCCATCGACGGTGTGGACGAAAAAGGGCAGCATGCGGAGCGCCATCCAGGTGATGAAGAACCGTTTTCTGCGCTGGCGTTCAAACTGATGAGCGACCCGTACGTCGGGCAACTAACCTTCATCCGCGTTTACTCTGGCGTGCTGAGAAAAGGCGACGCGGTGTATAACCCGGTGAAGGGCAAGAAAGAGCGTATCGGACGCATCGTGCTGATGCATGCCAACGATCGTCACGAGGTGGATGAGCTGCGCGCCGGTGATATTGCGGCCTGTGTCGGTCTGAAGGATGTGACCACCGGTGACACGCTCACCGATCCGAATGCGGTCATCACGCTCGAGCGAATGGAGTTCCCGGACCCGGTGATCTCCCTTGCCATCGAGCCGAAGACCAAAGGCGATCAGGAGAAGATGGGCATTGCCCTGCAACGCCTGGCGGCGGAAGATCCGTCGTTCCGTCTGCATACCGATGAAGAGTCCGGCCAGACGATTATCTCCGGTATGGGTGAGCTACATCTTGAGATTATCGTCGATCGCATGAAGCGTGAGTTTGGCGTTGAGGCGAACATCGGCCGTCCGCAGGTGACCTACCGCGAGACGCTGCGCAAAGCGGTGAAAGATATCGAAGGCAAATTTGTCCGGCAGTCCGGCGGTAAAGGGCAGTACGGGCATGTGGTCCTGAGCCTTGAGCCGTTAGAGCCAGGCAGTGGCTTCAAATTTGAAGATGCCACAAAGGGTGGCGTGGTGCCGCGTGAGTATATTCCCTCTGTGGAAAAAGGGCTGCGCGAAGCCATGAACAGCGGCGTGCTGGCGGGGTATCCGGTTGTCGATGTAAAAGCGACCCTGACGTTTGGGTCCTATCACGACGTCGACTCCTCGGAAATGGCGTTCCGCATGGCGGCGATCCTCGGGTTTAAAGAGGGCGCTCGCAGAGCGGATCCGGTGATCCTTGAGCCGGTGATGCATGTCGAAGTAGAAACGCCGGAAGAGTACGCCGGTAATATCATGGGCGATCTCTCATCCCGTCGTGGCATGGTGCAGGGCATGGAAGAGCAATACGGCAGCCAGATTATCCGTGCTGACGTGCCGCTGGCAGAGATGTTTGGATACGCCACCACGCTGCGCTCGATGTCGCAAGGGCGCGCGACCTACACGATGGAGTTCCACCATTTTGCGGAAGCACCGCGCAATGTGGCGGATGAGATTATTGCCCGGCGTGCGAAGTAATACGTTCACCCTCTCCCCGATGGGGGGAGGGTTTATCAATCCAGCGCCTTCACCATTTTCCCACTCGTCACAAACGTCCCGGCTCCCAGATGGTGCAGGGTATTCAGCTTATCCCCGTCAAACTGCCAGCGCCCAGCGACAAACGCGCGTTCATCGGCAGCGGCTGAAACCACTTCCCCGAACAGCGTATCGTACTTTTCTGCCGCGGATGTAACGGGTAATAACCGGCACTCCATCCACGCCAGACATTTCTCTTCAATGACGGGCAGGCCGAGTGCCGGACCGTTCACCACCGGGATGCCGTAGCAGTTGAATTTGTCTTCGTCGCGACCGCTAACGCTTCCCACCGCGTAAGTCCAGTTGGCGGCGGACACGCCGGGAATGACGATGCCAAATTGCCCGCTGCGTTCAATCAGTTCACGCGACCAGGTGCTTTTATCCACCACAATGGCGATACGCGGTGGTTCAAACTCAACGGGCATCGACCACGCGGCAGCCATAACGTTACGCCTGTCCAGGGTTTCATCCCGACTGGTGATAAGCACGGTGGGGCCATGGTTTAATAGACGGCTGGCATGACGTAATTCAACAGGACGAAAGTGGCTCATAAGGTCTCCTCATCAATAACGATGAGTATGGCGAAAAAGCACGGAAATCAAAGTGGACGCGTAAAATTAGTTTATAAACAGAACATCACTGTTAAAGGAAACTGATGCATGTCCCCATTTCTGACTGCCTATTTCGCCCGCATCGGCTGGAAACAACCGGCTATTGTTGATATCGACACCTTGCGCGCGCTGCATTTACATCACAACTGTGCGATCCCGTTTGAAAATATTGATGTCGTTCTGCCGCGCGAAATACAGCTCGACGATCAAAGCCTTGTCGACAAACTGGTGAAGGCGCGTCGCGGGGGGTATTGCTTTGAACAAAATGGCTTGTTTGAGCGCGTGTTGCGCGAAGTCGGGTTTACGGTGCGCAGCGTGCTGGGACGTGTGGTATTAGCGAATCCACCGCAAATGCCGCCGCGCACGCATCGCCTGTTGCTCGTCGAACTTAACGGCGAACGCTGGATTGCCGACGTTGGGTTTGGCGGCCAGACGCTGACGGCACCGATTCGTCTGCTTGCCAACGAAGAGCAGGAGACGCCGCACGGTCTGTATCGTCTGCTGAGCGAGGGGAACGACTGGGTACTGCAATTCCGTCACCACGAACACTGGCAGTCGATGTATCACTTTGACCTGACGACACAATATTTCAGTGATTACGTCATGGGGAATTTCTGGTCAGCGCACTGGCCACAGTCCCATTTCCGCCATCATCTGCTGATGTGTCGCCATCTGCCTGACGGCGGCAAACTGACGCTGACCAACTTCAACTTTACCCACTGGCAAAAGGGCCATGTGGAGGAGCAGATCCATCTTCCCGATGCTTCGACGCTGTATCAGCTGATGCAGGAACGCTTCGGGCTGGGTGTTGACGATCCGAAGCACGGTTTTTCCCTGGCGGAGTTGACGGCGGTGATGGCGGGTTTTGAAACTCACGGAAAATAGCCGCCTCGCTATCGGCCGCGAAACTCGCACCGATAGCGAGAAGGCGAGGTGTTAAGCAGTTTGTGAAAGTGACGGCGCAAGGAGGTTGTTGAGGGAAACCCGACACGCTCGGCAATGTCATCCACAGGCTGGTCGGTTTTTTCGAGATAGCGCTGTGCAACGATAATGCGCTGGTTTAGCAACCAGCGCGAAAAGCTCTCACCGGTGGTTTGCTGAAAACGTCGGGTAAAGCTGCGACGGCTCATGCAGGCTTTTTCCGCCACGCAGTCCAGCGTGAGCGCAAGCTGGAGGTTTTCCGTTGCCCAGGCCAGCGCGTCGGTAAAGTTGTCTCCACGACGCGTGTTCTGAACCGGCAGTTCTACGTATTGACGTTGTCCACCCTGGCGATGGGGCGGTACCACCAGCAACCGCGCCACGCTGTTTGCCACTTCCGCGCCCCAGGCCTGACGCACCAGATGCAGACAGCAGTCGATACTGGCCGCTGTCCCCGCAGAAGTGACAACGTCACCATTGTCGATATAAAGCACGTCTTTATCCATCTGCACAGAGGGATAGAGACGCTGAAAGTCAGATGCCCAGCGCCAGTGTGTCGTCGCAGGGCGGTTTTCAAGTAGCCCGGCAGCGGCAACAACAAACGCGCCCATACACAAACCCACAACACGCGAACCCGCGGCATGTGCTTTTTGCAGGGCCTGCAGGAGATCGGGGGCCGGGGCATGCTCGGGACTGTCCCAGCTTGGGACGATCACCATATCCATTCCGGCCAACTCATCAAGCCCGCGCTCGACAACGATAGAAAATCCGGCATTGGTTTTAAGCGCGCCGGGCGTGGTGGCGCATACCACAAGCTGGCAAAGGGGCTCGCCCTCCGGCGTCAGCGCTTTTTCAAATACAGCATAGGGCACCGAAAGATGGAAAGGGATGATGCCATCAAATACCACGATACCAATTTTCAACGTCATATCAGTCTCCATGTGCCAGCCAGTATAGAAGTCTGGCTGGCGACAGGGTTCAAGTCCGGTCTGATTTTGTGACTGGCAGTGCTATAACGTCTTCAGTGGTCATTATCTCAGCGAATACATCGGCAACACCGGCTAATGCCGCACGTTGCAGTGTTTTGTGATCCACCACGCCACCCTGACCGTCATCCAGATCGCGTGTTGCTGTTGCATCTTCTGGAATAATCACGCTGTAACCCAGCGGTACGGCGTCACGTGCAGTAGACGAAATGCACATGTGCGTCATCAGACCAATCACAATCACGGTTTTAATCCCTTTTTTCTTTAATTGCGCATCCAGATCGGTGCCAACAAAAGAACTGGGGGTCGCTTTGGTGATAATAGTGTCTTGCGCAGAAGGTTGCAGATCTTTATGGAATTGCGCATAGACTGACCCTTCGGCGAACAGCGGGCTATCTTTCGGCCCCAGATGACGCACGAAGTATACCGGCAGCCCGATATGATGGGCATAGCTGACCAGTTTTTGGCTATTCTTAAGGACTTTCTCGCCATCCGGGATAACCATCTGACCGCGAAAATCGATTGATGCGTAATATTCGTTTTGAATATCCACGACGATTAACGCAGTGTCAGAGGCAGATAAGGAATGCGTTGCCGTTGCGTCCGTCATCGCGCGAATTGTTTTGCTATTCATCCGGAGTGTCTCCTGTTCGGTAGCGTAAGTGGAAAACGTACTGATCATGCCAATCAGCAATGCCGTACGAAAAATGGATATCATCACGTGAACTCCCTTTGTGTTGTGTTCGGGAGCCATTATTTCGCACAGTCATCAACGACAGGAGTCACCTGGAGCACCAATACCGGTACTTTTGGGCCAATATGAGGCGGTTATAACTGCGTAAACTTGCCAATCCAGGGGCTGCGGTTTTCACCGGACCACAGGTGTAAAACCATCTCCCGGAACTTCTCCGCCGCCGGGCTCAGGGTTGTTTCCCGGCGCTGTACAAGCCCCAGGGTGCGGCGTATGACCGGTTCAATCAGCGGACGGCTGACCAGAACATGATGTTCATCGGTCGGCATCGCCAGGCTGGGGACGACAGAGACGCCGAGACCCGCTTCGACCATCCCCAGTGACGTTGACAGATGACGCACTTCATAAAACCAGTTCGGTTTCCAGGCCATTTTCTCGAACGCCTGATCGATAAGCGAACGGTTCCCGCTGGAACGCCTGACCCCAATCAGCTTCATGCCAGCCAGATCGTCCCAGGTCACCAGCGGTTTTTTCGCCAGTTCATTATCGCGGCGACATGCCAGAACAAAAGGTTCATTCACCAGCGGGGAAAAATCGATATTCGGATGTGTGATGTTTATCATATTTATACCGAAATCTGCGTCGCCATTTAAAACCGCTTCGAGACAATCGCTGGCACTGTGCTCAAGAATGCGGATCCGGATGTTTGGATAGTCATTGTTATAATCTCGTATCACTGAAGGCAGAAAATAGAAGGCGGCAGTAGGGATACAGGAAACCGTAATAACCCCGGCTTGATGCGTCGCCATCTCTTTAATACTCAGGACTGAGCTTTCATAAAAATCGATTAAATTCTTTGCCTTAGGTAAAAACTCTCTTCCCACCGTCGTGAGCTTGACGCTGCGCGTCGAACGTTCAAACAGCGTGGTGCCCAGACTTTCTTCCAGCTTTTGAATTCTTCGTGTTAACGCCGGTTGTGAAATATGAAGAAATTGCGACGCTTTTGTAAAACATCCGATTTCTGCAATTTTTACAAACGCTTGTATTCCCTGTAATTCATGTTGCATGTCTGCATCCCATTTCTGCTTTTCTAAAACCACATTAAAGCAAAGGGTATTAATGTGCAAAACGAATTAATCCCGCTTTTTTTGACATTAGAGTTATCAACTGGAGTGTGAAAACCTTATTGCGCCCCTGATAAAAGCGAAATGAGAAAAAGACATGCTAAAAATCCCTTGTGTATTAATGCGTGGCGGGACATCAAAAGGTCCCGTCATTCTGGCCAGCGACCTGCCTGCGGAAATCGACGCGCGTGATGCGGTTTTACTCAGCCTGATGGGCGCCGGTCATGAACTTGAAATCGACGGTATTGGCGGAGGAAGCCCGCAAACCAGTAAGGTGGCCATCGTCAGTCCTTCTGACAGTCCGGACGCAGATGTGGATTATCTCTTCGCACAAGTGATGGTCAACGAACGTCGCGTCGATACCACGCCTAACTGCGGCAATATGCTCTGTGCCGTGGGCCCCTTTGCGATAGAAAAAGGGCTGGTGAAGGCGCAAAGCCCGGTGACGACGGTGCGGATCCGTAATCTTAATACCGGGACACTGGTGGATGCGGAAGTGCAAACGCCAGATTTCCGGGTCGTGTATGAAGGTGAAACCCAGATTGACGGTGTACCGGGTACCGCCGCACCCATTGGCTTAACGTTCCTGAATTCTGCCGGTTCTAAAACCGGAAAATTACTGCCGACGGACAGTGTGACAAACGAATTCGACGGAATTGAAGTCACCTGTATCGATATGGCGATGCCCATGGTATTGATTGACGCCTCGGCCCTGGGGAAAACGGGAGGGGAGTCACCCGCAGAGCTGGACGCTGATAAGGCTTTTAAAGACAGGCTGGAAAATGTGCGTCGTCAGGCTGGCGCCGCGATGGGCTTAGGGGACGTGTCAAATAAAGTGATCCCTAAACCGGTGCTGCTCAGCAAGGCGCGTAACGGCGGAACGCTGCAGGTGCGGTATTTCATGCCACATACCTGTCATAAATCACTGGCGATTACCGGATCAATTGGTATTTCGACCGCGACGCTCATTGAAGGATCCGTCGCCGCGAAAATTATCGCCGACCGACCAAAGGATCGTTTTACCAATATTATTGATATCGAACATCCAAGTGGAAAAATATCGGTGTCATTATTGAGGGAAGATAATAATATCGAAAATACCCGTGCGGCGGTAATTCGTACTTCACGTAAATTATTTGAAGGCGTTGTTTGCGTATCTGAGAAAATGCTCTCTGAAGTGGATTAAATAAAGTCCGAAAAATATCTGCCTTACACAATGAGATTCTGTACCTTAACTATAATACTGAGGTTATTATGGCGAAAACGCATGCTAACAATACCCAGAAAGCATCTGAGCCGGTAAAAGCCAGCGCGCATATTCGCGTAATTCTGGCGCTGGCATTATCCGGGCTTGCTGAACTTGCTTCTCTGTTTTTTATTCAACCTCTGCTGCCGACGCTTGCTGTGGAATATAACGTACCTGTCAGTCAGGTGAGTATTATCCTGTCAGCAGAAACGGCTCTGCTGGCCATTGGCTTGCTGTTTACCGGAACGTTATCCGATCACTATGGCAGGAAGCGGTTAATCATTGTCTCCCTCCTGCTGGGCGGGATCCTGACGCTACTCTGCCCGCTGGTTGAGTCCTGGGCGATGCTGGTGGCGCTGCGTGCGGTGATTGGTCTGGCGCTGAGCGGTATCGCGGCGGCGGCAACCGCCTACATCAGTGAGGAAGTCGCACCGGTAGCGGCAGGGATCGTCACGGGGTATTTTGTCTTCGGTAACTCGATGGGCGGCATGTCCGGCCGTATTGTTGCCAGCCAGCTTATCGATCACGTTTCCATTAATGTCATCTTTTACGGCTTTGCCGTCAGCCTGATTGCGGTTGCCATTCTGGTGAAATTCCTGCTGCCAGAATCGAAGAACTTCACGCCTACGCAGAACCTGAACGTGATGCGAATGGTGAAAGGAGCGGCATCGCATTTCAAAAACAAAAATCTGGCGCTGGCGTTTGTCATCAGCTTTATTATCTTCGGCGCATTTACCTCACTTTATAACTATCTGGCTTTCTTCCTTAAGGGTGAACCGTTCCATATTTCACCGGCTAATGCAGGTCTGCTCTCCTTTAGCTTTGCCCTGAGCTTCTTCACGGCTCCGCAGGCCGGTCGCTTATCAGCGAAATATGGCGCAATGAAAGTCTTGCGCGTGCTGTTCCTGGTCATGGCCTTTGGCATGCTGCTGACGCTGACGTCGAATGTCGTCACCTTTATTGTGGGCGCGGTCATTTTTACCGGCTGTTTCTTCGGCTGCCACTCTATCGGTTTAAGCTGGGTCAGTAAAAATGCAACCCATGCAAGAGGCCAGGCCGTCGCGCTCTATTTATTCTTCTACTACATGGGTGGTTCGGTTATTGGTTTTATCAACGGTTTAGTTTTCCATTCTATGGGCTGGCTGGGAATGACAGGATTTATTCTGGCCTTACTCGGCGTTGGCGTTGTGGTGGCAACGTATCTGGCGTCCGGTAATAAACCGGTGCTGGTACCCGCGCAGTCAGCAGAATAAAACATCAGACAAGGTGTTCACGCCTCAGGGCGTGAACACAGAACGAATATGTATAGCAATCGGGTATCATCATGAAATTAGCAAGTTATATTCATCAGGGGCGCAAAAGCTACGGGATTTATACACCATCCGGCATTATCGATTTGGGTAATAAAATCGGCCATCACTATGCGACATTAAAAGATCTGCTTCAGTGGGATGCGGTTGACGTCGCCAGGCAATATCTCGATTGCCCTGTGGATATTATGCCTGAAGAGATCACCTTTTTACCCGTTATTGAAGCGCCCGGAAAAATTTTCTGCGTTGGCATGAATTACGCTGAAAAAAGAAAAGAGTTTGCCGAGACCAATAATGCCCCCACGCTGTTTATTCGCTTTCCTGATTCACAAACCGGGCATGCTCAGCCGGTGATAAAACCGGTTCTCTCCAGCGAGTTCGATTACGAAGGCGAGCTGGCCGTTATTATCGGTAAACCTGGCAGCCGGATTGACGTGAATAACGCGCTCAGCCATGTCGCGGGATACAGCTGCTATATGGATGGTTCCGTTCGCGACTGGCAGCACGCCTGGTTCACCGCCGGTAAAAACTGGACGCAAACCGGTGCCTTCGGCCCCTATATGACCACCGCAGATGAGATCCCCGATCCGCACGCGCTGACCATTCATACCTGGCTGAACGGCATGCTGGTTCAGAATGACTCCACCGGCAGCATGATCCACAAAGTGGCGGATCTTATCGCCTACATCAGTACGTTCACCTCCCTCAGCGCTGGCGACGTCATTATTACCGGTTCGCCAGGCGGCGTCGGCAAAAAGCGTAATCCGCCGCTGTTTATGCACCATGGTGATCGCGTTGAAGTTGAGATCGAAAACCTTGGCCGCCTGATGAACACCATTGTGGAAGCTCAACCGCAGCCGGAAGAGCTCGCTGTCTAAACGTCCAGGAGAGAAAAGATGTTCACCGTCAGAACACCCGAGTTTGAGGTTATTAACGCCAGGAACGCTCAGGCCAGAGAGGAGGTTGCCGCTTTCCTGGCCCGCAACGGTTTAGGTATTGATGACGATATCGCGCAATTTATTGTTGCCCGCTATCAACGCCATCTTGTCGCCTGCACCGGTATTGCGGGTAACACATTGAAGTGCATTGCAGTGGATGCCGGTTGGCGGGGCACGTCGTTAATCCTGACACTAATCCATGAGGCCGAACTTCAGGCGGCACAGAACGGTGAACATCAACTCTTTCTCTTTACCTGTCCGGATAACGTGAAGTCGTTTCGCGGATGTGGGTTTTATCCGCTGGTGACGGTCGGGAAGCGTGCGGCATTAATGGAGAATACGCCGGTGGGTATTCATCGTTATTGCAGTGAGCTTCGCCGTCACCATCTCGTGCCGGGAAATACTATTGGCGCGATTGTGATGAACGCGAATCCGTTCACCCTGGGCCATCAGTACCTGATCGAGCATGCAGCAAGCCGGTGCGACCATTTGCATGTTTTCGTGGTTCAGGAGGACCTCTCCGCGTTTTCATTTAAAGAACGGTTCGCGATGGTCAGGGACGGTTCCCGGCATATTCCTAACGTCACGGTGCATCCGGGGTCTGCGTATATTATTTCTCGCGCCACCTTCCCGGGCTATTTTCTGAAAGACAAACAGGTCATTGATAAAGTCTACGCGGCCATTGATCTCCTGCTGTTCAGAAATTACATCGCCCCGGCGTTGAGTATTCATCATCGTTTCGTGGGTACCGAACCCTTCTGTCCGTTAACCGCTGAATATAACCGGGCAATGCATCGCTGGCTGGAAGACGAAACCAGCGCGGCGCCCCGTATCTGTGTACACGAAATTGAAAGAAAAACGGATGGCTTTAATGTGCCGGTCTCGGCTTCAGCCGTTCGTCGTTTATTAAAAGAAAACAACATCGCTGCCGCCAGTCGCATGGTGCCAGCCACCACGCGTGCGTTTCTCAATAACGGGGTGCAGCATCAGCCTTGCTTATCCGAGCCGCTGACGGCAGCGGTTTAAGCGCATTACCACAGGAAAATGGATATGAAAATTGTACAAGCCGCGATGGCGGGAACGCTGGAGTCCAGCGACCTGATGGTCAAGGTTAGTCCCGTCGAGAGCGGGCTGGACGTGGTCATCCACAGCGAAGTGTATAAGCAATTCGGCGACCGAATTGCCGAGGTGGTGAATGAAACGCTCTCAGCGTTCAACATCGAACAGGGGCAGATCATTATTGATGATAAAGGCGCGCTGGACTGCGTGATCCGCGCCCGCGTGCAGGCTGCACTGCTCAGAGGGACAGGCCGGGAAGACATTGCATGGGAAACGTTATAATGAAAAAGTTACGCCGCAGTATGTTATTTATTCCCGGTTCAAGTGCTGCCATGTTGTCGACGGCATTTATCTATAAACCTGACTCCATTATGTTTGACCTGGAAGATGCCGTGTCGCTGAAAGAAAAAGACAGCGCCCGTCTTCTGGTATTTCATGCTCTGCAACACCCGATGTACAACGATATTGAAACCGTTGTTCGAATTAACCCGCTAAATACCCCTTTCGGTTTAAAGGATCTTGAAGCTGCCGTCAGGGCGGGGGTGGATGTTATTCGCCTGCCGAAAACCGACTCTCCGGAAGATATTTATCAGCTCGAACGTGAAATCGTCCGCATTGAAGAACGCTGCGGCCGTCCTGTTGGCTCCACGAAATTAATGGCCGCGATTGAATCTGCCATGGGGGTCATTAACGCAGTTGCCATTGCGAAATCGTCCGACCGTTTAATGGGGATTGCGCTGGCCGCCTTTGACTATGTGATGGATATGCAAACCGAGCGGGGCGACGGGACTGAGCTGTTTTATGCGCGCTGCGCGGTATTACATGCCGCGCGCGGAGCCGGTATCGACGCGTTCGATGTGGTGTACGCCGATGTGAATGACGAGGCCGGTTTCCTGAAAGAAGTGGATCTTATCCGCCGGATGGGCTTCAACGGAAAATCGCTGATTAATCCGCGACAAATTGAAATTCTTCATAACGCCTACGCGCCCACACAGGAAGAAGTGGATTACGCACAGCGCGTGCTTGCCGCCGCAGAAGAGGGTGAACGCAACGGACTCGGGGTGATCTCGCTGAACGGCAAAATGATCGACGCGCCGATTATCAACCATGCCCGGGTTGTTATCGAACGCAAGAATGCCTCTGGCATTCGTCAGTAATCCCCTTTTTTGCGTAAGCGACAGGATGAATAATGAAAAATCTCACTGAAACCCTGCATCACATTCCCGGCACGCGTCGTGAATACGTCGCCTTCAGCGGCGCTAACACGACGACGCCGTATCTTTCTGATACACAGCAAAAATATCAGCGCAAACTTTTTGCCAGCGTGGACGAGGTGCTGGACCGTTGCGATCTGCATGACGGCATGACCGTCTCCTTCCATCACGCGTTCCGCGAAGGCGACAAGGTGATCAACTACGTGATGGATAAGCTGGCACAGCGCGGTCTGAAAGGGCTCACGCTCGCGTCCAGTTCATTAATGTCATGCAATACGCCGCTTATCGAGCACATTCGCAATGGCGTGATTGGCAAAATCTACACCTCCGGAATGCGTGGTGAACTCGCGGATGCGATTTCACACGGACTGATGGACGAACCCGTACAAATTCACTCCCACGGCGGACGAGTGAATCTGATTCAGAAGGGCGAAATTGCCATTGATATCGCTTTTCTGGCGGTCTCCTGCTGCGATGAATATGGCAATGCCAGCGGCAACGGCGGTACCTCGCAGTGCGGCTCGCTGGGTTACGCCATGGTTGACGCGCAATATGCCAAAAAGGTAGTCCTGCTCACCGAAACCCTGAAGCCGTTCCCTAATCTGCCTGCCAGTATCGTTCAGGATCGGGTTGACTATGTGGTGCAGATTGAGAGCGTCGGCGACCCGGCAAAAATCAGCGTCGGTGCCGCCAGGGTGACCAGTAATCCACGCGAACTGATGATTGCCCGTTCTGCTGCCGATGTTATTGAATACTCTGGTTATTTCCGCAACGGCTTTTCCATTCAGACCGGTTCAGGTGCGGCATCTACCGCCTGTACGCGGTTTATGGAAGCCCGCATGCGCAAACACAACATTGTCGCCCGGTTCGCGCTCGGCGGGATCACCGGCAGCATTGTCGATCTGCATCAAAAGGGGTTGATTGAAAAAATCCTCGATACGCAAAGCTTTGACGGTGCGGCGGCGGCCTCCATGGCGGTCAATCCCAACCATGTTGAAATCTCCACTAACGTCTACGCCAACCCGGCGGCCAAAGCCGCCTGCTGCGACAGGGTAGATGTGGTCATTCTCAGCGCGCTGGAGGTGGACACCCGGTTCAACGTCAATGTCCTTACCGGTTCCGACGGGGTGATGCGCGGCGCGTCAGGTGGGCATTGCGACGTCGCGGCGGCGGCCAATCTCACCATTGTGGTTGCCCCGCTGATCCGCAGCCGCATTCCTACCGTCGTCAGACAGGTCACCACCCTGGTGACGCCGGGCGAAAGCATTGACGTTCTGGTTACCGATCACGGTATTGCCGTTAACCCGGCGCGTCCCGAGATCCGCGAACGTCTGATTAACGCCGGGCTGGCCGTCGTCGATATCGAAGCGCTGTATCAGAAGGCGCTGCTCATCTCGGGTGAACCTAAGTCTGTGGCGTTTACTGACCGGATCGTGGGCGTGGTGCGTTACCGCGACGGCAGCGTGATTGATGTGGTTCACCAGGTGAAGGAGTAATTCCCATGACGGATAAAGCCTCGAACGTGAAGGTCTCTCTGGAACAGGTGTTGAACGCCAGAGAACAGCGGGCCCGCCGCCAGCAGGCGTGGCTGTTTCAGTCGGATCATACGGTGGTTTCCGTCACGCTGGTCTGGCCGGGTGCGGTGAAGGATACCGGTCTGGCCCGACGGGTGATGGCGGTTGCGAATGAGGCGCTCGGTGAGCTATTCCGCACGCATCAGTGGGCGGTCTGCCGCCAGCAGACCTTGCAGCCGGTCACCGGGCCGGAAGCGCTTTGGTCGGTGGCGGCCCCGGCCTGGATGATCAAGCACGTCACCGCGCATCTCGAAGATAACCATCCGCTGGGACGTCTGTGGGATATCGACGTGCTGTGTCCGAAAACGGGACTGCTGAAAAGAAGCGCCATCCAGCAACCGATGCGCAGATGCTTTATCTGTCATGAACCTGCCCATGTCTGCTCGCGTATGCGACGCCATTCCCTGACCGAGCTTACGCATGTGATTGAGACGTTAACCGATGACTACTTCGCTTGCCAGGTGTAATGCGCCAGCCGTTCAGCAACCCTTCGCGGCGCTGGCGGTCGAGGCTCTGTACCGGGAAATATACTTAACCCCGAAACCGGGCCTGGTGGATCGCATAAACAGCGGTGCGCATCGCGATATGAATTACGCGCTGTTTATGGCCAGTATCGCGGCCATTGCGCCGTGGTTCCCCACCTTCTTTAACGTCGGTAGGGAGACGGCCCGTCTTGCCGGGCCGCAAACACTGCGGGCAATAAGGCCGATCGGTCTGGCCTGCGAACAGGCGATGTTTAACGCCACCGGCGGGGTGAATACCCATAAAGGCGGCATCTTCTCTCTGGGGCTGTTGTGTGCCGCGGCAGGGCGTCTGACGCAAAGGCAGGAAAGCCTCACGCAACGCAGCCTGTGCGATGAGAGCAGGGCGATTTGCGCTGGCATCGTTGACCAGGAACTGAAAAATCGCGGCGTTGCGAAAACGAAGGGCGAGCAGCAGTTCCAGGCATACGGTTTAACCGGTGCCAGAGGGGAAGCTGAAAGCGGTTTTGCCACCGTCCGCCACGCCGGGCTTCCTCACTTTGAAATGGCACTGCGCCGGGGAGCTTCTGAGGACGAGGCGTTACTGAGAATGTTGCTCGGGCTGATGGCGGCGAATCCGGATACCAATCTTGTTTCACGGGGTGGACCCGAAGGGCTGAATTATGCCAGACGCTATTCCAGACGACTTTTAGCGGTGGAACATCTGACACCGGAGAAACTCGTTAACGCCTTAACCGAAATGGACGTTCAGTTTATTCGCCGGAATTTGAGCCCGGGTGGGAGCGCAGATCTTATCGCCGTCGGATGGTTATTGTCGCAGTTTCCCTCCGAATAATCGAAAAGGAAAACGTCATGATTGAACAACGCCTTCAGCAGCTCAGCAGCGTCTACACCGTTGTGCTGGTGCCGGGTCTGAGAGACAGCGATGAACATCACTGGCATAGCTGCTGGGGGCGACGTTTTCCTTTCTGGAAGCGGATTCAGCAGAAAAACTGGTTTGAGCCCGATATTGAAAACTGGATCTCCGCCATTACCCGGCAGCTGGCGCTGTGCCCGCTGCCCGCCATCCTCGTCGGGCATAGCTTTGGCGCGCTGGCCTCATGTCGGCTGCTGCAAACGCGACAGGTCAACGTCGCCGGGGTGGTGATGGTTGCACCGGCAGAGCCCGCTTTTTTCGGCCTTGAAGAGGCCATTCAGCCCGCGCCATTACCGGTTCCCTGCCTGATGTTTGCCAGCAGAAACGATCCTCTGATGCGCTTCTCCCGCGCGCAGTTCTGGGCTGCCTGTTGGAAGGGGCAGTTAATCGATATTGGCGAGGCCGGACATATTAATGCTGAATCTGGCCACGGTGAATGGCCTTACGGACTCGAACGGCTAACAGAATTTTGTGAACAACTTTAGCTTTAACAGGAGAACCTATGTTAGATGATTACACCCAGCACCAGAAAGCCCGCCAGGAAGCGGGCATTCCGGCGAAACCGTTAACAGCGGAACAGACAGCGTCGCTGATCCAGCGTTTACTTCACGATGCGCCGACACATCATTCGCAATTAATCAATCTATTAACTCACTGCGTCCCACCGGGTGTCGATCCTGCGGCAAAGTTAAAAGCCGAGTTTTTATTTAAGGTGGCTTTGCAGGAATACTGTGTTAACGGTCTTTCTCCCGAAACGGCCACCACGCTGCTGGGTACCATGCAGGGCGGCTATAATGTCCAGCCACTGATTGCACTTCTGGACCATCCGGACCTGGCGCCGCGGGCCGCACAGCAGCTCTCTTCGACCATCCTCATTTTTGAAAAATTCAGCCAGGTTGAAGCCAAAGCGATGGCCGGTAACGTCCATGCGAAAGCGGTGCTTCACGCGTGGGCGAATGCCGAATGGTTTACCCGCCGCCCGGCGATGGCTGAAAAAATCACCCTGAAGGTGTTTAAGGTGCCTGGTGAGACCAATACTGACGATTTGTCTCCGGCACCGGAGGCGTGGTCACGGCCGGATATTCCGCTGCATGCGCTCTCTATGCTCAGTAACACCCGGGAAGGGGTTAAGCCTGATGAGCCCGGCGCGCGCGGGCCATTGCGCCAGCTGGCAGAATTAAAAGCGGCTGGCTGGCCGCTGGTCTATGTCGGCGACGTTGTTGGGACCGGCTCATCACGTAAATCTGCCACCAACTCCATCTTATGGCACATCGGGAACGATATTCCTTTCGTGCCGAATAAACGCAACGGCGGGTTTGTGTTTGGCGGTAAGATCGCCCCCATTTTTTTCAATACGCTCGAAGATTCCGGTGCCTTGCCGGTAGAGATGGATGTCTCCACGCTGACGACCGGGATGTTGATCGATCTTTACCCCTGGAAAGGCGAAATTCGTGAAACCGAAAGCCAGCGTCTGGTGACGACCTTTACGCTGAAAACCGAGGTGCTGCTGGATGAAGTGCGTGCCGGCGGGCGGATCCCGCTAATTATCGGGCGCAGCCTGACGGCGAAAGCGCGCGAAGCGCTGAAGCTTGCGCCTTCCGAGGTCTTCCGCAAGCCCGCGGCGCCAGCGCCATCCGCAGCCGGTTTTACGCTGGCACAAAAAATGGTGGGTAAAGCCTGCGGCACTGCGGGGATCCGTCCCGGGCAATATTGCGAGCCGAAAATCACGACAGTGGGTTCACAGGATACCACCGGCGGGATGACGCGTGATGAGCTGACCGACCTGGCCTGCCTGACGTTTTCAGCCGATCTGGTGATGCAGTCTTTTTGCCACACCTCTGCGTATCCAAAGCCGGTGGATGTTCGACTGCATGAAACGCTGCCGCAGTTTATCACCCACCGTAACGGGGTAGCGCTCAAACCGGGCGACGGCATTATCCACTCCTGGCTAAATCGCATGCTGCTGCCGGATACGGTGGGCACCGGTGCTGACTCCCATACCCGTTTCCCGCTGGGGATCTCCTTCCCGGGCGGCTCCGGACTGGTGGCGTTCGCCGCGGCAACGGGCATTATGCCGCTGGATATGCCGGAATCGGTGCTGGTTCGCTTTAAAGGTGAGATGCAAAAAGGTATCACCCTGCGCGATCTTGTTCATGCTATTCCGCTGTATGCCCGAAAACAGGGGCTGCTGACGGTCGAGAAAAAGAATAAGCGCAATGTGTTCTCGGGCCGGATCCTCGAAATTGAGGGGCTGGAAACATTGAGTGCAGAGCAGGCGTTTGAGCTGGCCGACGCGTCGGCTGAGCGGTCTGCTGCCGCCTGCGTGATGCGCCTGGCGGAAGAGAAGGTCGCGCAATACCTGCGCTCCAATGCGGCTTTGCTGCGCTGGATGGTTCAGCAGGGGTACGAAAACGCCGCCACGCTTGAACGGCGTATCGCGGAAATTGAGGCCTGGCTGGCTAACCCGTCGCTGCTGTCTGCCGATCCAGACGCGGAATATGCGGCCGTCATTGAGATTGACCTCAATGAGATCACCGAACCGGTGGTCTGCGCGCCGGACGATCCGGATGATGCCCGCTTGCTTTCTGAGGTGGCCAGCACGCCGATAGAGGAGGTCTTTATTGGCTCCTGCATGACCAACATCGGTCATTTCCGCGCGGCCGGGACAATCATGGCCGGGGCCAGCGAAAGTCAGGCGCGTTTGTGGCTCGCTCCGCCGACAAAAATGGATGCCCAACAGCTCTCTCGTGAAGGCTATTTTAATCAGTTTATTCAATCGGGCGCGCGAATTGAGCCCGCAGGCTGTTCACTCTGTATGGGGAACCAGGCGAGGGTGCGCGAAGGGAGTCACGTGGTATCAACGTCCACCCGAAATTTCCCTAATCGACTGGGAACAAATGCCAAAGTCTTCCTGGCATCGGCTGAATTAAGTACCGTTGCGGCCATCCTGGGTAAAATGCCCACCGTAGAGGAGTATTTTAGCTTTACCGATAAACTTCATGACGCGCATGAAAATATCTATCGCTATCTCAGTTTTGACACCCTGGCTGAATATCAAACCACAAGAGGTGATAATATCCAGATTGTCACCGTGTAGTTTTTTATTATTCGTTTGATAAATATATTTAGCTGGCAGAGACTGCTCGCAGGAGCGGTTTCTGCTCTTCAGGGACCCTTTTCTCATGGGTGAGATATGCTTAAATCCAATGTTTTAAAAACAATCTTACTTGCCATTATTATATTATTATCAATATTTATTCCTCCGCCTGATGGATTAACCAAAGAGGCGTGGATCCTGGCAGGCATTTATCTTTCCGCAATCGTAGGGCTGGTGATTAAACCCTATCCTGAACCCGTCATCATGCTGGTGGCGGTCGCATTAACCTGTTTTACCGTGACCAAATTCCCCGATTCTCCCGTGAAATCCATGGACGTTCTGAGCGGATACGCCTCAGGTACGACCTGGCTGGTGTTCAGCGCCTTTACCCTTAGCGCGGCGTTTGTCACCACCGGTCTGGGGAAGCGGCTTGCCTACTGGTTTATCCTTAAATTTGGCAGCACGACACTGAGACTGGGTTATGTCACCGCCTTACTGGACCTGGTGCTGGCACCCGCCACGCCCTCAAATACCGCGCGGGCAGGTGGGGTGGTTTTTCCTATAATTAACAGCATCGCGACGGTATTAGGCTCGACGCCAAAAGAGACGCCGTGCAAGGCTGGGCGTTATTTAATGGTCAATGTCTATATGGTCACTAAAACGACCAGCTATATGTTTTTAACGGGCTTTGCCGGAAACGCGTTAGCGCTACAGCTAATTTCCGATATCTTCCATATTCATATTAGCTGGATCGGCTGGATGCTGGCGGGCGCCCCGCTGGGGTTATTGATGCTGTGTATTATTCCCTATATTTGCTACCGCGTTGCTTCCCCGGAAATTAAAAAAATTGATAATGTCGCGATTGCGACAGATGGGCTGCAAAGCCTGGGTGCAATGAGCCTGAAAGAGAAAGGACTGGTGGTAATTTTTATCGCCGCGTTATTGGGTTGGGTCTTTTCTCGCCACCTCGGGCTGAATGAATCTGCCGTCGCTATCATCGCGATGGGCGCGGCACTGCTGTTTAATATTATCGGCTGGAGTGATGTACAGAAAAATAAAGGCGGCTGGAATACCCTGATGTGGTATGGGGGCATCATTGGTTTGAGCGCCACCCTGAGCAAAGAGGGCTTTTTCCGCTGGCTGGCGGATTTCCTGTCTGCGCATCTGGATTTCCTCAGCGCCGGTAATATGACCATCGTGATAATCGTGTTTCTCAGCGTACTGGTTCGCTATTTCTTTGCCTCCGGCGGGGCCTACGTGGCGGCCATGGTGCCGGTCTTTGCCACCGTGGGTCTGGTCACCGGCACGGCGCCTGTCCTGTTGGCGCTTGCGATTCTGTTTTCAAATTCCTACGGCGGGTGTATCACGCACTATGGGGGCGCAGCCGGGCCCATTATTTTCGCCGCAGGGTATAACGACATTAAGTCATGGTGGGCAATCGGCACCGTTGTCGCGTTGTGCACGTTTCTGATTCATATGGTTTGTGGCATTCCGTGGTGGAATTTTCTTCTGCAAAACGGCATGCTTCAGTCTTAATCGCCCGGTGGCGGCTACGCCTTACCGGGTCTACAGCCCACGCGGCGGCATTACTCGAAGGCATGTTGATATGGAAATCGTATTACGAAATAAATTCAGTTCATTGGGTATGTTGCTGGGAGGAATTGCACTCATTCTCTCAATTGTCCAGTTTTCATTCGGACCGTTTTCGCCAAAGCCGCCAGCGCTTGAAGCTATGGTTGCTGAGAAGGTTTCGGCTGTAAAACAAGGGATAATTGCGGGGCTAAAGGGGGAGCGTCCTGCCGCCCGAACCGAAAAAACGACGGTTGATATCGACCGCATTCTTCTTAACGCCGGGATTATTCTTGCTGTTGTGGCACTGGGACTTTCGTTCATCGGAGGGATGTGCAAGGAGAGCCGTTGGGGGATCTGCGGGGCGCTTCTTTTCTCAGGGCTAACGCTAACGTTCCATGCTGTGCTACTTGCATTCGGATTGATCGTCGCGGTGCTGTTGCTGTTATTTATTCTCTCTCTGGTAACCGGAGGGGCAGTAAGTTGACATTAAAGCCCGGTGGCGGCTACACCATACCGGGCATAACGTAGGTCGGGTAAGGCGTAGCCGCCACCCGACAAAATCAACGGCGCGATCTCACCACCTGGTACCGACGGGTAAAGTACTCAAACGGCGCGCTCCATACGTGTACCAGACGGGTGAACGGGAAGATGAGGAAGATCGTCATCCCCAGCACCAGATGAACGCGGAAGATGGGGGCCACGCCGCTCAGCATTTCCGATGAGCCGCCCTTAAACGTCACAATTCCCTGTGCCCAGCCGACCAGCTTCATCATCTCGCTTCCGTCAGGATACTGGGCGGAGAAGGGGATAGTGGTCAGCCCCAGAATGCACTGGATCAGCAAAATACTCATGATAATGATATCCGGCGTGGTGGACGTGGCGCGCACGCGCTGATTGAACAGGCGACGGTATAGCAGCATGGACCCGCCAATCAGCGTCAGCACGCCGCAAATCCCCCCTGCAATCATGGCTAACTGCTGCTTAACCGCGACGGGTAAAAACCAGGCATACATCCAGTGCGGTGTGAGCATGCCGAACAGGTGCCCGAAGAAAATCCCCAGGATCCCGATATGAAACAGGTTAGAGGCCCAGTTCATGCCGCGTTTGCTGAGCATCTGGCTCGATGAGGCGCGCCAGGTGTATTGCCCGTAGTCGTAGCGCAACCAGCTGCCAAGGAAAAAAACGGTGGCGCAGATGTAGGGATAAATGTCATAGAAAAAGACGTTCAGGTAATGTGTCATTTTGGGCCTCCGGCGCTGACGTCCACGTACTGCGGGGCGACGTCCTGGCTAAAGCGTCGTTGATAGTGCTGCATCGGCGAGCTGTCGCACGATGTGGCGTTGTCTTCGATAAACTTGACCTGTTCCTCTTCCCAGACGGCATCCAGCGCCTGGCGGGTATCATCCCGTTTTTCACCGGACACCTGTTTCGCCACGCTGTCGCTGGAAAGCCGCGTTCCCGACAGCACCAGCAGGGCATCGAACAGCTGATAATGGGCCACGCCGCGCTGCTTCAGCCGTCCGCCAATCAGCGCCAGGATCGGCGCGACGTTCTGCAATCCTTCGCGCGCCTCGCCGTCCGTAACGATACTGAGGTACTCCAGATAGAGCGGCAGGTAGTCCGGCAGCTCGCGGCAGTCCAGTTGTAACCCGGCTTTCTCATACTGCCCCATGAGGTCGACCATCGCCTGACCGCGATCGCGGGATTCAGCGTGAACGTGCTCGAACAGCAGCAGCGAGGTCGCGCGGCCACGCTCAAACACCTCACACCACTCGGCCTGTTTATCCAGCAGCGGGGCGCTCAGGTGCTGGCGGGCAAACGACAGCAGCATGGGTGCATCCTGCTCAATGAGCGAAAGCGCTTCCTCGCGATTTTCCCACAGGGTCTCATCGGGATACTCAATCAGCAACGCGATGATTTTGAGGATCTGCATTACTCTCCCTCCCCATGTTCGCGCACCTCGGTGATGTTGATGGCATCAATCCGGCTGCTGTTGAAGAGGTTAAATTTGGTGTCAGAGCCGTGGCAGCCGTCGCCAAAGGTGAAACCACATCCGTTACGTTCCGGGAAGGCATCGCGCGCCATTTCACGGTGGCTGGTGGGGATCACGAAGCGATCCTCATAGTTGGCGATGGCCAGATAGCGGTACATCTCTTCAACCTGCGCTTCGGTCAGGCCGACCTCTTCGATGGCGCGGGTATCGGTCACGCCTTCGACGGTCTGGGAGCGTTTGTAGTGTCGCATCGCCATCATGCGCTTCAGGGCGCGCAGCACCGGGCCGGTATCGCCCGCGCTGAGCATGTTCGCCAGATACTGCACGGGAATGCGCAGGCTCTCTACGGCAGGCAGGACGCCATCGCTCATCGGCAGGCCGCCCGCGTCGGCGTAAGACTGAATCGGTGACAGTGGCGGCACGTACCAGACCATCGGCAGAGTGCGGTATTCCGGGTGCAGCGGCAGGGCCAGCTTCCAGTCCATCGCCATTTTGTAGACCGGGGAGCGCTGGGCCGCATCGATCACGTTCTGTGGAATACCCTGTTTAACCGCTTCCTCAATGACCGCCGGATCGTGCGGATTCAGGAACACGTCGCACTGGCGCTCATACAGATCGGTTTCATGTTCGGTACTGGCCGCCTCTTCAATGCGGTCCGCGTCATACAACAGTACGCCGAGATAGCGGATGCGCCCGACGCAGGTTTCCGAGCAGACGGTCGGCTGGCCGGATTCAATGCGCGGGTAGCAGAAGATGCATTTTTCTGACTTGCCGCTCTTCCAGTTAAAGTAGATTTTTTTGTACGGGCAGCCACTGATGCACAAACGCCAGCCGCGGCATTTGTCCTGGTCAATCAGCACAATGCCGTCCTCTTCGCGTTTGTAAATCGCCCCGCTCGGGCAGGTGGCAACGCAGCTTGGGTTCAGACAGTGCTCGCACAGACGCGGCAGGTACATCATGAAGGTGTTTTCAAACTGGCCGTACATCTCTTTCTGGATCTTGTCGAAGTTGCGGTCGCGGGCGCGTTTTTCGAACTCGCCGCCCAGCAACTCCTCCCAGTTGGGGCCCCAGACGATTTTGTCCATCCGCTTGCCGTCAATCAGGGAGCGCGGGCGGGCAGTAGGGAGGTGATCGCCTTCCGGGGCGCGGTGCAGATCCTGATAATCGAAGGTAAAGGGTTCATAGTAATCGTCAATCTGCGGCAGGACAGGGTTAGCGAAAATTTTCGATAGTACGCCCATTTTGCCGCCGAGACGCGGCGTGAGTTTGCCGTGAATACCGCGGATCCAGCCACCTTGCCACTCCTCCTGGTCTTCCCAGTTTTTCGGGTAGCCGATCCCCGGTTTGGTCTCGACGTTGTTGAACCACGCATATTCCATCCCTTCACGCCCGGTCCAGACGTTTTTGCAGGTGACCGAGCAGGTGTGGCAGCCAATGCATTTATCGAGATTCAGTACCATGCCAACCTGTGAACGTATTTTCATTTTTTCGTCTCCTGTACCTGATCCCGACCTTCGCCATCCAGCCAGTTAATGTTTTTCATTTTGCGGATCATGATGAATTCGTCGCGGTTGGAGCCAACGGTGCCGTAATAGTTGAAGCTGTATGCCAACTGGGCGTAACCGCCAATCATGTGCGTCGGTTTCGGGCAGACGCGGGTCACTGAGTTATGAATACCTCCCCGGCGTCCCGTCACCTCTGAACCGGGAATGTTAAGAATGCGCTCCTGGGCGTGGTACATCATGGTCATACCCGGCGGCACGCGCTGGCTCACCACCGCGCGGGCGGTGAGGGCGCCATTGGCGTTGAAGGCTTCAATCCAGTCGTTATCTTCGATACCTAATTCTCTGGCATCGGTTTCGCTGATCCAGACAATCGGCCCGCCGCGCGACAGGGTCTGCATCAGCAGGTTTTCACTGTAGGTGGAGTGGATGCCCCATTTCTGGTGTGGCGTCAGGAAATTGAGCGCTTTTTCCGGGAAGCCGTTCGGCGGGATCTCGCGCATATGGCTGACGCTACGGGTATCAATCGGCGGACGGTAGGCCACCAGACTTTCGCCGAAGGCGCGCATCCACGGGTGATCCTGATACAGCTGCTGACGGCCGGAGAGGGTGCGCCACGGGATCAGCTCGTGAACGTTGGTATAACCTGCGTTATAGGAGACGTGCTCGCTTTCCAGACCGGACCAGGTCGGGCTGGAGATGATTTTGCGCGGCTGCGCCTGAATATCGCGGAAGCGGATCTTCTCGTCTTCTTTATTCAGCGCCAGATGGGTGTGATCGCGCCCGGTCAGTTCGCCGAGCGCTTCCCAGGCCTTTACCGCCACCTGGCCGTTGGTTTCTGGTGCCAGAGCGAGGATCACTTCAGAGGCGTCAATAGCGGTTTCAATGCGCGGGCGGCCTTTCGCCGGACCGTCGGATTTGACGTAGTTAAGCTTGCCGAGGAACTCGACCTCGCTTTGTGTGTTCCACGAAATGCCTTTCCCGCCGTTGCCGAGCTTATCCATCAGCGGGCCAAGGGAGGTAAAGCGTTCCCATGTCTCGGGGTAGTTACGCTCGACGACCGCGATGTTCGGTGCGGTTTTGCCGGGGATCAAATCGCATTCGCCTTTGCGCCAGTCCTGAATATCAAACGGCTGGGACAGCTCGGCCGGCGAGTCGTGCTGCAACGGCTGCAACACCACATCCGTTTCCGTACCGAGATGGCCGACGCACACGTCAGAGAAGACTTTGGCGATGCCTTTGTAAATCTCCCAGTCGCTGCGCGATTCCCAGGCCGGGTCGACGGCGGCAGAGAGCGGATGAATAAACGGATGCATGTCCGAGGTATTCATGTCGTCCTTTTCATACCAGGTGGCGGTCGGCAGGACGATGTCAGAGAACAGGCAGGTGCTGGACATGCGGAAATCGAGCGTGACCAGCAGATCGAGCTTGCCCTCAATGGCGTTGGTTTGCCAGTCGATCTCTTCAGGCTTGACGTCATCGGTCGAGCCTAAATCTTCCCCCTGGATCCCGCTTTCGGTGCCGAGCAAATACTTGAGCATGTACTCGTGGCCTTTACCGGAGGATCCAAGCAGGTTCGAGCGCCAGACAAACAGGTTGCGCGGGTGGTTTTTTCCGCTGTCAGGCTGCTCACAGGCGAAGCGGATATCACCCGATTTTAACGCCTGAGCGGTATACTCCTGCGGAGACAGGCCTGCTGCCTCTGCGCGGGCTTTGATGTGCAGCGGGTTGAGGTTAAGCTGCGGCGCCGACGGTAGCCAGCCCATACGCTCGGCGCGGACGTTGAAGTCGATCAGATGTCCGGTGAATCGGGATGCATCCGCCAGCGGGGAGAGCAACTCCTGCGCCGTCAGCTTCTCATAGCGCCACTGGCTGGCGTGGTTGTAAAAGAATGAGGTACTGTTCATCTGGCGCGGTGGGCGGTTCCAGTCCAGCGCGAAGGCCAGTGGCAGCCAGCCGGTTTGCGGACGCAGCTTCTCCTGGCCCACGTAGTGCGACCAGCCGCCACCGCTTTGGCCTACGCAGCCGCAGAAGACCAGCATGTTGATCATCCCACGGTAGTTCATGTCCATGTGGTACCAGTGGTTTACCCCGGCCCCGAGAATGATCATCGAACGCCCGTGCGTCTTGTGCGCCGTGTCAGCAAATTCGCGGGCAATCTTTTCGATCAGGTGAGCCGGTACGCCGGTGATCTGCTCGCCCCAGGCCGGTGTATACGCTTTAATCTGACCATAACTTTCAGCCGCGTTACTGTCTTCGAGGCCGCGGTCGAGACCATAGTTCGCCAGTACAAGATCGTAAACGCTGACCACATGTTTCTGGCTGCCATCGGCAAGCGTCAGGGTTCTGCTCGGCACGCGGCGGGTCAGCACCGGCTCCTGCTTCACGCTGCGAAAATGCGGGTTCTCATTGCCGCCAAAGTAGGGGAAGGCGACATCCGCCACGCTGTCGTGGGTGATCAGCAGGGAAAGAGTCAACTCCGTTTCCTGACCCGCCGCCAGCGATTCCAGGTTCCATTTGCCTTTTTCGCCCCAACGGAAGCCAATGGAACCGTTAGGAACCACCAGATTACCGGCAATATCAAAGGCGACGGTTTTCCACTCCGGATTATTGGTTTCGCCCAGCCCGTCGACAAGGTCGGACGCCCGCAGCATGCGTCCCGGTACCAGATGGCCATCGGCCTGTTCATCCAGCAGAACCAGCATTGGCATATCGGTATAGCGGCGGCAGTAGTTAAGGAAATAGTCGCTGGGATTATCGAGATGGAACTCTTTGAGGATCACGTGACCCATGGCCATCGCCAGTGCACTGTCAGTCCCCTGTTTGGGGGCGAGCCACTGGTCGCTCAGTTTGGCAACTTCAGAGAAGTCCGGGGTAATGGCGACAGTTTTGGTCCCTTTATAACGTACCTCGGTAAAGAAGTGGGCGTCCGGGGTGCGCGTCTGGGGAACGTTGGAGCCCCAGGCGATGATATAGCTGGAGTTGTACCAGTCGGCGGACTCCGGCACGTCGGTCTGCTCGCCCCAGGTCATGGGCGAGGCGGGAGGCAGGTCGCAATACCAGTCATAGAAACTCAGGCAGGTACCGCCGAGCAGAGAGAGATAGCGGGTACCGGCGGCGTAAGAGACCATCGACATCGCCGGAATAGGTGAGAAACCGGCCACGCGGTCCGGACCATAGTGCTTGATGGTCCAGACGTTGGCGGCGGCAATCAACTGGTTCAGTTCTTTCCAGTTCGAGCGGATAAAACCGCCGCGTCCGCGCGCCTGTCTGTAGCTCTGCGCTTTTTGTGGATCATTTTGAATGGCATCCCAGGCCAGTACCGGATCGGTGTGCTGCGCCAGTGCCTCGCGCCAGAGTTCAATCAGTCTGCGGCGTACCAGCGGATATTTGAGGCGGTTGGCGCTGTACAGATACCAGGAGTAGCTCGCGCCACGCGGGCAGCCGCGCGGCTCATGGTTAGGCAGGTCCGGGCGGGTGCGGGGGTAATCGGTCTGCTGGGTTTCCCATGTCACCAGGCCGTTTTTGACATAAATCTTCCAGCTGCAGGAGCCGGTACAGTTCACGCCGTGGGTAGACCGCACAATCTTGTCGAACTGCCAGCGCTGGCGGTAGCTGTCTTCCCAGTCCCGGTTGGTGTGATAGACCTGCCCGTGCCCATCGGCGAAGCTGTCGCCTTTTGTTTTGAAATAACGAAAGCGATCCAACAGTTTGCTCATGACATTTCTCCTGCTTCGATAGCATGGCCGGAAAGCGCTGCATCACGCTCCGGCGAAGAGGTAGTTATTATTTTTGTGAGGATTTACGGCCGTATACCAGCCAGGTGACGAGCACACAGACGATGTAAAAGACGAGGAAGACTTTCATGGCGCCGACCGGCGACCCGGTCATCGCCAGCGAGGTGCCAAAGGCCTTGGGAATGAAGAACCCGCCGACGGCACCGATGGCGGAGATAAAGCCCAGCGCGGCGGCGGTCTCCGTCACGGCTTCATGCTGCGCCTGCTCGTCGGTGCCGCCTTGCTTTTTCACCCGGTCGAGTGTGATTTGGCGGAAAATAATGGCGATCATCTGGAAGGTCGATCCGCTGCCCAGTCCGGCGGTGAGGAACAGCCCCATAAAGACCAGATAAAACGCGACAAAGCTGCCGGAGCCCGAGCCGGGCAGGGTCAGGAAGATCAGGGCGCTAAAGATGGCCATAAAGACAAAGTTGATAAGCGTGACGCGCACGCCGCCCAGCCTGTCGGAGATCATCCCGCCCGCTGAACGCGCCAGCGCACCAATCAGGGGGCCAAAGAAGGCAAGATGAAGGATATTCACGTCCGGGAACTGGGTTTTTGACAGCATGGCAAAACCAGCCGAAAACCCGATAAATGAGCCGAAGGTTGCCAGATAGAGCAGGCTCAGCAGCCAGAGGTGAAATCGCTTAAGCACCGGAAGCTGGCTGGCGATAGAGGCTTTTGAACTGGCGATGTCGTTCATGCCAAAAAACGCCGCAATGGTTGCCAGCAGCAGAAGCGGGGCCCAGACCCAGGCTGCGTTCGCCAGCCACATGGAAGATCCGTCCTCCTGGGGCACACCGTTCACCCCCAGAAAGGTGAACATGGGCACAAAAATGACCAGTGGCGCGACCAACTGCATCACGCTGACGCCCAGATTACCCAGTCCGCCATTGATCCCAAGGGCGCTGCCCTGTCTGGATTTCGGGAAGAAGAAGCTGATGTTGCCCATGCTGGAGGCAAAGTTGGCGCCAGCAAAGCCGCAGAGCAGGGCAATCACGATAAAAATCCAGTAAGGCGTCGCGGTGTTCTGAATGGCGATTCCCAGCCAGACGCAGGGAATAATCAGGATGACGGTACTCAATACTGTCCAGTAACGTCCGCCAAATATTGGCACCATAAAAGAGTAGGGGACGCGCAATATCGCGCCGGAGAGAGAAGGTAATGCCGTTAACATAAAAAGCTGATCGGTGGTGAAATTAAATCCGACCTTATTCAGATTAACCGCAATGGCACTAAATAACATCCACACGCAAAAGGCTAATAGCAGGCAAGCCACAGAGATCCATAGGTTTCTTCGCGCGATATGTTTGCCTTTATTCTCCCAGAATTGCGGATTTTCCGGTTTCCAGTTACTTAAAAGATGGTGATGATTCTTCTCACTTTGTTGTGACATATCGCCCTCTTGCTTACCTAAATGAAGATATAAAAATAAGTAAAAACAGCCAGATATGTGAAGATTTGTTATGGAGTTTATTGGAAGTATTGAGATACATCTGAAAGGATAGATAAAAAAGCGAACCCCAGAGTCTGGAATAGAAACAAGGGAACGCTTAATGTGTTACTAATTGTAACGGTGTGATGAAATTACTCACAACGGAGTATTAAAAAAGCTCCAGAGAAATTAATTTATCAAGATGATTATTAAACGCAGCGTCATCCATTTCGGGCATGTTTAATATATACAGACCGTCAAGGCCACACACCAGGCCAATTAAACGCCAGGCAATACTTTCTGCCGGGTCTCCGGAACGGAATACGCCTGCATTCCTGCCAGCCTCAATGAGGGCAACGGTCTCCTGATGCCACATCTCCATTGTCAGCACATACGCGCCTTTGATTTCCACGTCGCGGGTGGCCAGGATCTGCGCTTCACGCCAGAGGCGAATGTAGGGTTCAAACCTGCCATCATCGCTACCGAGCATGGCATGCAAACGCGCCCGCCAGCTGGCGTGTTCACCGGGCCCATCCGCATCCAGCAGTTCGCGGATCAGCCGGACGAAGGCCAGCGATTTTAACTCACCGCCGGAGGTGAAATGGTGATGCACTTGCCAGGTTGCGACACCGGCTTCGGCCGCGATGCGGCGCACCGTCATGGCGGTAAATCCTTCGGCCAGCGCCACGCGCATGGCGGCCTGTAAGATCTCTTCCCGTCTTTCATCCCTGGTCAGATAACCCATTTTCTCTCACTCTTAAATAGCAATGAAACGAGTGTAACAAAGAGCTGGACAAGTGTTCAACATTCCGTAGGATCGCATCCTGGACATGTGTCCATTTTTATATAAAAAGGAAATTTATGTTTCGTCAGTGGTTAGCGTTAGTGATTATCGTGCTGGTGTATATCCCGGTGGCGATTGACGCGACGGTGCTGCACGTGGCGGCGCCGACATTGAGCATGACGCTGGGCGCCAGCGGTAACGAATTATTGTGGATCATCGATATCTACTCCCTGGTGATGGCGGGTATGGTGCTGCCAATGGGGGCACTGGGCGACCGCATCGGTTTTAAACGGCTGCTGATGATCGGCAGCACGCTGTTTGGCCTGTCATCGCTGGCGGCGGCCTTTGCCCCTTCTGCAGGCTGGCTGATCGCCGCGCGCGCCTCGCTGGCAATTGGCGCGGCAATGATCATACCGGCAACCCTTGCGGGTATACGCACCTTGTTTGTTAACGTGCGGGATCGCAACATCGCGCTAGGCGTCTGGGCCGCGGTCGGCTCCGGTGGGGCGGCGTTTGGTCCGCTGATCGGCGGCATGTTGCTGGAGCATTTTTACTGGGGATCGGTCTTTTTAATCAACGTGCCGATCGTGCTGGTGGTGGTGTCACTTGTTGCGGTCTATGTTCCGCGTCAGCAAGGGCGACCTGAGCAGCCGCTCAATATCAGCCATGCCGTCATGCTGATTGTAGCCATTTTACTGCTGGTCTATAGCGCGAAAACGGCGCTGAAAGGGGTACTTTCACCGTGGATTGTGGCCTGTACGCTGCTCACCGGCGCGGTATTGCTGTTTATCTTCGTGCGTATTCAGCTTCGCGCCCGCGTGCCGATGATCGACATGCGCCTGTTTTGCCATCGCATCATTTTAAGCGGGGTGGTGATGGCGATGACCGCCATGATCGCCCTGGTGGGGTATGAATTGCTGATGGCCCAGGAGCTGCAGTTTGTTCATGGCTTCACGCCGTTTGAGGCAGGCATGTTTATGCTGCCGCTGATGGTGGCGAGCGGGTTTAGCGGCCCGATAGCAGGGATACTGGTTGGTCGACTGGGGCTGCGCATGGTAGCGGCAGGCGGAATGGGGCTGAGCGCCGTCAGCTTTATTGGCCTGTCGATGCTCGACTTCAGCACGCAGCAGTGGCAGGCGTGGTGTCTGATGGTGCTGCTTGGCTTCAGTGCCGCGAGTGCGCTGCTGGCCTCCACCTCGGCAATCATGGCGGCGGCGCCGAAAGAGAAAGCCGCCGCTGCCGGGGCGATTGAAACCATGTCCTACGAACTGGGCGCGGGGCTGGGGATCGCGATATTTGGTCTGTTGCTGACCCGCAGCTTCTCGGCGTCGATTGAACTGCCGCAGGGCTTACCTTCAACGCTGGCTGATAAAGCCTCGTCATCCATTGGCGAAGCGATGAAGGTCGCGCAGGATCTCAGCCCGGCGCTCGGTGAAACCGTCATTGAGGCGGCAAAAACGGCGTTTATCACGTCGCACAGCTTAGCGTTAGGCAGCGCCGGTGGGATGTTATTGCTGCTGGCGGTGGGGATTTGGTTTAGCCTGGCGAACGCGCCGCAACAGTAAATGCAAGCCCGGAGGCGCTGCACCTTTGGGCTTTTCACTCCTGCTTCAGTGGCGCGGTATCGTCATCGCGTCAGCCGATAGTGCGACTGCACCAGACCCGATGGGAAGCTGCGGGTGGATAAAAGCGTTAAATCGATATCCCGGGGCAGCGAGCCGAACAGCGGCTTGCCTGAGCCGATCAGGACAGGAACGGTGGTGATCACCATATCGGCCACCAGTCCTTCGCGCAGAAACGACTGGATCACCTGTCCGCCATCAATATAGACGCGGTGTGCGTTCTGCGCTGCCAGCTCAGCAAGCGCTTCCTTTGGGGGACGGCGGGAGAACTGCACTTTACCTTTCAGCGCCTCGGGCACGGTGGTATCAGCCAGCTGACTGGAGAGCACCAGCACGGGGCGGTTATAGGGCCATTGGTCAAAGGTCAGTACTTTCTCATAGCTTCCCCGGCCCATCACAATCCAGTCTTTGTCGGCAATGAACGCTTCATAACCATGATCTTCCGTTGGATCATCGCGCTGGAGTAACCAGCCGATATCGCCATCCTGGCGGGCAATGTAGCCATCAAGACTGACGGCGATAAAAACGTGGGTGGTAATCATCGAGGGCTCCCTGTTCAGGCTGTGACGTTAGGACTGTGACGACAGAGCAGTATACCGGAACCGGGGGATGATAATCAGTAGAGCGGACAGAGGGGCAAAAAAAAGCCAGCCGCGGGGGCTGGCTTTCTGGCGTGACAAATCTTAGAACTGGTAGGTCAGACCTACAGCAACGATATTGTCGGTAGCGATTTTAGCGTCTTTGGTGAACGCATTGTCGTCCAGCAGGTTGATTTTGTAATCAACATAGGTGGACATGTTTTTGTTGAAGTAGTAGCTCGCGCCAACGTCAACGTATTCCACCAGATCCTGGTCGCCGTAAGAACCGATGTCTTTACCTTTGGATTTCAGGTAAGCGATGGATGGACGCAGGCCGAAGTCGAACTGGTACTGAGCCACAACTTCGAAGTTCTGTGCTTTGTTCGCAACGTGGCCGTCACCGAAAGCCGTCATGTTGCGGGTTTCAGAGTAGGTGGTTGCCAGGTAGATGTTGTTCGCATCGTACTTCAGACCAGCTGCCCACACTTCTGCGTTCTCGCCACCGGCGTTCAGGTTGCTTGCTGCACGAACCTGACGGTCAGTACGGTCAGATTTCGCGTAGGTCGCACCTGCAGCAAAGCCGTCGAATTCATAGGTAGAAGAGAGACCCCAGCCGTCACCGTTAGATTCGGTGATGTCGTTACGGTCGTTTTTACCCTGGTACTGAGCGGCAACGTTCAGACCGTCAACCAGACCGAAGAAATCGGTGTTACGGTAAGTCGCTACGCCAGTTGTACGGCCAGTCATAAAGCCATCAGTCTGGGTCCAGGTATCGCCACCGAACTCAGGCAGAACGTCAGTCCATGCGCCGATGTCGTATGCCACGCCGTAGTTACGGCCGTAGTCGAAGGAACCGAATTCGTTGAATTTCAGACCTGCGAACGCCAGACGCGTTTTGTTACCGTCAGCACCCTGGGATTCAGAGCGGTTGCCCTTGAACTCATATTCCCACTGGCCGTAACCGGTCATCTGGTCGTTGATCTGAGTTTCGCCTTTGAAGCCCAGACGAACGTAGGTTTTATCACCGTCGTTGTCAGTATCATCAGAGAAATAGTGCAGACCTGTGACTTTACCGTACAGATCCAGCTTGTTACCGTCTTTGTTAAAAACTTCAGCCGCGTTTACAACGCCTGCTGCCAACATGGAAGTGACCGCCACTGCAACTAATTTAAGTTTCATCTTAAATATTCCTTATAATTTTCTTGGGTATTTCCTGAACCATTTCGAACGATTTCTAAACGAGGCTGTTCGTCAATGGCAGACTATTTTTAAAAATCTTGTAGCCTGCTTTCAATAATAAGTTTCAAAATATTAAAGATAATTTCAATTAGTGTGATCGCGATCGGGTAAATTTCAGTCCGAATGAATGAATTGACTGGAATTCATTCAATTGGTGCGTATTTTTACGCCATATTGGTTGTGGGAGATATAATTATTAGCGACTTTATTTCAGAAGGGTAATAGTCGCTATTCCCGAGCTTTACTGGATTGGTTTGCAGGGATTTTATATTTATATCAATAGCTTGCCATGAGGAATGCTCGGTTAATATGAGGCTTTTGATTACATGTTTAGAAAGGGATTATTTGATTTTTTGCAATCCCCTGTGTGATTGTTTGGCCATTACTAATTACGTCGGGGTGTCAGTTTATGTCAATTATCAACATTCGCTCTTTACGAATAGCAGAGACTATAAACAGAATCTAAACCACTTTCTATTATTTTGCTAAAGAGTCTGATGGGTATCGCATTTTAAATTTATGTTAATTTTGTTGCCGGACTGTAATTTCCCCGGCATCAGAAAAGCCTTATTTCCGGGTGGCATACCAGCACAGCAGGGACCCGACAGAGACCATGATTGCGCCTTGCCAGAAAGAGAACGACAGCGGGGAGTTTAGCAACACTGCCGCCAGCGCAGCAGATAATACCGGAGTAAAATAGGACGCGGCCGCCAGCACCGTGACGTTACCGTGAAGAATACCGATATTCCACGACGCATAGCCAAATCCCAGCGCGACGCCGCACATGAGTAATTTCAACACCACCGGCACGCTGAAGACCATGTCCGGTTGATCGCTCAGGGCATATTTCACCCACAAACTCAGCGCGGTAAGCAACACAAAGAGCGTGATTCCGTTTTGTCCTTTGGCATATTTACTGGTTACCGTGCAGTACGCCGCCCAGATAAACGCGCCGGCAAATGCAAGGGCATAGCTGAGGGGGCTGGAGACAACATTGCGGATAATCTCATTCACCTGCAACCCCTGTTCGCCGCCCAATACCCAGCACACACCGAGTAAAGAGAGGGCTAAACCTGGGATCACCCACAGGGACGATTTCTGCCCGTTAAACAAAATGGCAAACACAATGGTCAGGCTCGGCCAGAGATAATTCACCATGCCGACTTCAATCGCCTGCGAACGCGTAGCGGCATAACCTAACGACAGCGCCAGGCAAATTTCGTAGCTGACAAACAGTATGCTACCGGCAATAAGATACCGGGGAGTGAAGCGCCGGATATCAGGAAAACCTACTGTCACCAGACAGAGTAAACCACTGACGGTATAAATCATGGCGGCGCCCCCCACCGGCCCAAGTCCCTCGCTCACGCTGCGAATCAGACCCACCATGGTGCTCCATAACACTATCGCCGCCAGTCCAGTCAGCGTTGCTCTTTTCCTGTCCATACCCTTGCCATCACGATAAAAACGAAAGGCAAAATTTATAGCATTAATCCCCTGACGGCTGCGAATTATTCTCTTAAGCCGTTAATCAAAAAGAGGTATTCAAAAGGGTGGTGGGTGACTATTAAGGGGGCGAACACCGGCGACCTTGATTTGACGCAAAAAAAACAGGGGCTTTGCTGTTAGTTTGCGGCGCGAAGTCTTATCCGTAAATGAGGACAAAAATGGACGTCAGCCGCAGACAATTTTTTAAAATCTGCGCGGGCGGTATGGCCGGAACAACAGCCGCGATGCTGGGATTCGCTCCCAAAATGGCGCTGGCTCAGGCACGCAACTATAAACTGCTGCGTGCCAAAGAGATCCGTAACACCTGCACATACTGCTCCGTGGGTTGTGGGCTTTTAATGTATAGCCTGGGCGATGGCGCGAAGAACGCCAGAGAGGCCATTTATCATATTGAAGGGGATCCGGACCATCCGGTGAGCCGTGGGGCACTCTGCCCGAAAGGGGCGGGACTGCTGGACTATGTTCACAGCGATAACCGTCTGCGCTATCCGGAATACCGCGCGCCGGGCTCCGACAAATGGCAGCGTATTTCCTGGGATGACGCCTTCTCCCGGATTGCCAGACTGATGAAAGCCGACCGCGACGCCAACTTCATCGAGAAAAACGCGCAGGGCGTGACGGTGAACCGTTGGCTCTCTACCGGCATGCTGTGCGCCTCGGCGGCCAGCAATGAAACCGGCATGCTGACGCAAAAATTTGTTCGCTCCCTCGGGATGCTGGCGGTAGACAACCAGGCACGCGTCTGACACGGACCAACGGTAGCAAGTCTTGCTCCAACATTTGGTCGCGGTGCGATGACCAACCACTGGGTGGATATCAAAAACGCCAACGTCGTGATGGTGATGGGCGGTAACGCCGCCGAGGCCCATCCGGTGGGATTCCGCTGGGCGATGGAAGCGAAAAACAATAACGATGCGACGCTTATCGTCGTCGATCCACGCTTCACGCGTACGGCATCGGTGGCCGATATCTACGCGCCGATCCGCTCCGGAACCGACATAACGTTCCTGTCAGGCGTGCTGTTGTACCTGATCGAAAATAACAAAATTAACGCGGAATACGTTAAGCACTACACCAACGCGAACCTGCTGGTGCGGGATGATTTTGCCTTTGATGACGGGCTGTTTAGCGGCTATGACGCCGAAAAACGCCAGTACGATAAATCGTCCTGGAACTATCAGTTCGATGAAAACGGCTACGCGATGCGTGATGAAACGCTAACGCACCCGCGCTGCGTGTGGAATCTGCTGAAAGAGCATGTATCCCGCTATACGCCTGACGTGGTGGAAAACATCTGTGGTACGCCAAAAGCCGACTTCCTGAAAGTGTGTGAGGTGCTGGCCTCTACCAGTGCCGCCGACAGAACCACCACGTTCCTGTACGCGCTGGGCTGGACGCAGCACACCGTTGGTGCGCAGAACATCCGTACCATGGCGATGATCCAGCTGCTGCTCGGCAATATGGGCATGGCGGGAGGCGGGGTAAATGCCTTGCGCGGTCACTCCAACATCCAGGGCCTGACCGACCTCGGCCTGCTGTCGACCAGCCTGCCAGGCTACCTGACGCTACCGTCTGAGAAGCAGGCCGATCTGCAGACCTATCTCGCGGCGAATACGCCTAAGGCGACGCTGCCGGATCAGGTGAACTACTGGAGCAACTATCCGAAGTTCTACGTCAGCCTGATGAAATCCTTCTACGGTGATGCGGCGCAGAAGGAGAACGACTGGGGCTTTGAGTGGCTGCCTAAGTGGGACCAGGCCTACGACGTCATCAAGTATTTCAACATGATGGATAAGGGCAACGTCACGGGCTATATCTGCCAGGGCTTTAACCCGGTGGCGTCCTTCCCGGACAAAAACAAAGTGGTTCGCAGCCTGAGCAAGCTGAAGTACATGGTGGTTATCGATCCGCTGGTGACGGAAACGTCTAACTTCTGGCAGAACCACGGCGAGATGAATGATGTGGATCCCGCATCAATTCAGACCGAGGTCTTCCGCTTGCCGTCTACCTGTTTTGCCGAAGAAGACGGGTCGATCGCCAACTCCGGTCGCTGGTTACAGTGGCACTGGAAGGGGCAGGATGCGCCGGGTGAAGCGCGTAATGACGGTGAAATTCTGGCCGGGATTTACCATCGCCTGCGTGAGATGTACCGCACCGAAGGCGGCAAAGGCGCTGAACCGTTGCTGAAGATGCGCTGGAACTATAAGCAACCGGATCATCCTGAATCCGAAGAGGTGGCCAAAGAGAACAACGGCGTGGCGCTGGCCGATCTCTATGACGTCAACGGCAATCTGCTGGCGAAGAAAGGCCAGCTTCTGAACAGCTTTGCGCTGCTGCGCGATGACGGCACGACGGCGTCGTCCTGCTGGATCTACACCGGCAGCTGGACGGAGCAGGGTAACCAGATGGCCAACCGCGATAACGCCGACCCGTCCGGGCTGGGCAATACGCTGGGCTGGGCATGGGCGTGGCCGCTGAACCGTCGCGTGCTGTACAACCGTGCGTCGGCGGACGTAAACGGCAAGCCGTGGGATCCGAAACGTATGCTGATTCAGTGGAACGGGGCGAAGTGGGCGGGGAATGATATTCCTGACTTCAACACCGCGCCACCGGGCAGTGAGACCGGGCCGTTTATTATGCAGCCGGAGGGACTGGGACGCCTGTTTGCCCTCGACAAGCTGGCAGAAGGGCCATTCCCGGAACACTACGAGCCGATGGAAACGCCGCTCGGCACTAACCCGCTACACCCAAATGTTATCTCTAGTCCGGTCGTGCGTATCTACGCTGACGATGTGCTGCGTTTAGGCAAAAAGGACAAATTCCCGTATGTGGGAACCACCTATCGCCTGACGGAGCATTTCCACACCTGGACCAAGCACGCGCGGCTTAACGCCATCGCGCAGCCGGAACAGTTTGTGGAAATCAGCGAAACGCTGGCGAAGGCGAAAGGCATTGCCAACGGCGATCGCGTCACGGTCAGCAGCAAGCGCGGCTTTATTCGCGCCGTTGCCGTGGTCACTCGCCGCCTGCAGTCGCTGAACGTGCACGGTCAGCAGGTTGAAACCGTGGGTATTCCGCTGCACTGGGGCTTTGAGGGCGTGGCGCAGAAAGGCTACATCGCCAACACCCTGACGCCTAACGTCGGCGATTCCAACTCGCAAACGCCAGAGTACAAGGCGTTTCTGGTCAACATCGAGAAAGCGTAAGGAGCGATTCAATGGCGATGGAAACACAAGACATTATTAAACGCTCCGCGACCAACCCGATGACCCCCGCGCCTCGCGCGCGGGACTATAAGGCCGAGGTCGCCAAGCTTATCGACGTCTCGTCCTGCGTGGGCTGTAAAGCCTGCCAGGTGGCCTGCTCGGAGTGGAACGATATCCGCGATGAGGTGGGGCACTGCGTTGGGGTCTACGACAATCCGGCGGATCTGAGCGCCAAATCCTGGACGGTGATGCGTTTTAGCGAAACCGACCAGAACGGCAGGCTGGAATGGCTGATCCGCAAAGACGGCTGTATGCACTGCGAAGATCCGGGCTGCCTCAAGGCCTGCCCGTCTGCAGGCGCCATCATCCAGTATGCGAACGGGATCGTCGACTTCCAGCAGGATAACTGTATCGGCTGTGGGTACTGCATTGCGGGTTGCCCGTTTAACATCCCGCGCCTCAATAAAGAGGATAACCGGGTATACAAATGCACCCTGTGCGTGGACCGCGTCAGCGTCGGACAGGAGCCTGCCTGCGTCAAGACCTGTCCCACCGGCGCTATCCACTTCGGCACCAAGAAAGAGATGCTGGAGGTGGCGCAGCAGCGCGTGGACAAACTGAACGCGCGCGGCTACGACAAGGCGGGCATTTACAACCCGCAGGGGGTGGGCGGTACGCACGTGATGTACGTTCTGCATCACAATGACCAGCCGGAGCTGTACCACAATCTGCCGAAAGATCCGGCGATCGATACTTCGATCAACCTGTGGAAAGGGGCGCTCAAACCGCTCTCGGCGGCGGGTTTTATCGCCACTTTTGCCGGGCTGATTTATCACTACATCGGTATCGGGCCGAATAAAGAGGTGGATGACGACGAGGAGGAGGAACACCATGAGTAAGTCGAAAATGATTGTGCGCACGAAGTTTATCGACCGCGCCTGTCACTGGACGGTGGTGATCTGCTTCTTCCTGGTGGCTGTATCCGGGATCTCGTTTTTCTTCCCGACACTGCAGTGGCTGACCGAAACCTTCGGCACGCCGCAGATGGGGCGTATTCTGCACCCGTTTTTTGGCGTACTGATTTTTGTGGTGCTGATGTTTATGTTTGTGCGTTTCGTCCATCACAATATCCCGGACAAACAGGATATTCCCTGGCTGAAGGGCATTATTGAAGTCCTGAAGGGGAACGAACATAAAGTCGCGAAAGTCGGAAAATACAATGCCGGACAGAAGATGATGTTCTGGAGCATCATGAGCATGATTTTCGTCCTGCTGGTGACCGGTGTGATCATCTGGCGTCCTTATTTTGCGCAGTACTTCCCGATGCAGGTCATCCGCTACGCGCTGCTCATCCACGCCACGTCGGCCATCATTCTGATCCATGCCATTCTGATCCATATGTATATGGCCTTCTGGGTGAAAGGGTCGATTAAAGGGATGATTGAAGGGAAGGTGAGCCGCCGCTGGGCGCAGAAACATCACCCACGCTGGTACCGGGAAGTGGAGCGGCAGGAAGCCAAACAGGAGAGTACGGAAGGGATGAAGTAAAACGTCCTGCGCCGTCGGCTTTGCCCGGCGGCGCTTCGCTTGCGCGGGCCTACGTTATGTATTTGTCACTAACGCATCTATCGCCGCAATCACGGTACTTCTTGCGCTGCGAAGATTGCATACATAGTTTTTATTATTTAATCTCTTTTTCTCTACGTGTATTATACCAGCGGTATTGAGAAAAATCTCTCAAATTCAATATTCACTAATGGTGCGGCGGAGTTGTAATGCCCATGTAAATTATTTTGATAGCTCAAAGGAACAATCAGTCTCGTTGATAAATCATCATAATAGTCATGCTGAATTATCATAAAATAAGGCTGATACTCGCGCGTCTTGTCTGATGGGTTACGATAAACATCGAACTGAAAGCACATCAAAGCCCTCCAAAATAAGGGTCATCTGATAATAATCCCGCTTTAGCAGTAAATTCATTCATAGCTTTTATGAATTCCTGATCCTGATGGCGCTGGCGTCTGCGCTCCTCTGGGGGTAACGCCTGGCGCGGTATCGTCTCAGCCCGGGTCGGTCTGCCACTGCAATTTCCTGTTCGGCTTGGTTTCATTTTTACCCTCCTTTGTTGGTGCGGTCATTATCAACCGCAGCCAACAAAAAACAATACCGTAACCCCTGGTAATCTACATTCTGCGAGCCGTCTTCCAGTAATGTCAGAATTTCTCTTCAATATACCTGAAAGGATATTTTGTCGGTTTGACTTTGCCAATTTTTCGCTTCGGCAAATCCACTTTTTCAACGTGAAGTTCTTTATAGGGGATCTGCGAAAGCAGATGGGAGATAATATTCAACCGCACGCGTTTTTTATCTTCCGAGCGCGCCACAAACCATGGTGCCCAGGCGGTGTCCGTGGAGGCAAACATGGCATCCCGCGCTACGGTGTATTCATCCCATAAATTGAACGATTTGATATCCATAGGCGATAATTTCCAGATCTTGCGGCCATCGTTAATGCGATCGCGTAGCCTGCGTTCCTGCTCTTTCGGCGTCACTTCAAGCCAGTATTTCAGCAAAATGATCCCGGCATCCACCATCGCTTTTTCCATAACCGGTGCGCCATCAAGAAACTTTTCAACCTGTTCCGGCGTGCAGAACCCCATCACCCGTTCAACGCCTGCGCGGTTGTACCAGCTGCGGTCAAATATGACGATTTCACCGGCAGCGGGCAGGTGCGGGACGTAGCGCTGGAAATAAAGCTGCGTTTTCTCTTTCTCAGTGGGCGCAGGCAGCGCGACAACGCGGAATACGCGCGGGCTGACGCGCTCGGTGATCGCTTTGATAGTGCCGCCTTTACCGGCGCCGTCGCGCCCCTCGAACACGATGCAGACTTTCAATCCTTTAGCGACCACCCATTGCTGGAGCTTAACCAGCTCAACGTGAAGGCGGCGTAGCTCTTTTTCATACTCTTTGGTTTTCAGAGGAGCATTCTTAACGACATCAACAGCGACACTGGTTTTCTTTTTGCTTACCATGATTGTCATCCTCAGGTTGTCCGGTCGCGGGGAAGAAGCGAGGCCGCATTAAGAAGTGTAATCCACCTGAATTAATGGATTAACGTGTCAGCCTGCCGATTTGAACTGGCTCACCATACAAGATTATTCAATAATGCCAGCTGCGAATTTTTCACACGTGGTTGTGGTATGAAAAAGACAATTTTCTCGTTAGCCCTCGGCACGTTTGGCCTCGGCATGGCTGAATTTGGCATTATGGGTGTCTTAACCGAACTGGCGCATGACACCGGCATTACCATTCCCGCCGCCGGGAATATGATCTCGTTTTATGCCTTTGGCGTGGTGATTGGCGCGCCGATAGTGGCGCTGTTTTCCAGTAAATTCTCGTTAAAAACCACGTTGCTATTTCTGGTTGCCCTGTGTGCGGTGGGCAACGCGATATTTACCTTTTCCACATCCTACTTGTGGCTGGCGGCAGGGCGCTTAATTTCGGGGTTCCCGCACGGTACAATTTTCGGCGTGGGGGCGATTATCCTCTCGAAAATAGCGCCACCGGGGAAGGTGACGGTGGCCGTGTCGGGGATGATCGCCGGGATGACCGTGGCGAATCTGGTGGGGGTACCGTTTGGAACCTGGCTGGGGCACGCGTTCAACTGGCGCTACACCTTTTTCCTGATTGCCCTGTTTGACGCGCTGGTGATCCTCTCGGTACTGGTGTGGGTGCCGAACATTCATGACGCATCAGAAATAAAACTCACCGAGCAGTTTCACTTTCTCAAAAAACCGGAGCCGTGGCTGATCTTCGCCGCCACCATGTTTGGCAACGCTGGCGTTTTTGCGTGGTTCAGTTTTGTGAAGCCGTTTATGGTCAATGTCTCTGGCTTCTCCGAGGGGTTGATGACGATCATCATGATGTTGATGGGCCTGGGTATGGTGCTGGGTAACCTGCTGAGCGGGAAACTATCGGGTCGTTACAGTCCGCTGCGTATTGCAGCCACGACCGATATGGTGATTGTCGCCTCGCTGTTATTGCTTTTCGCCTTTGGCGAACAGAAAACCGCGTCGCTGGTGATGGGGTTCATCTGCTGTGCCGGGCTGTTCGCACTCTCTGCACCGCTGCAAATTCTGCTGCTGCAAAATGCGAAAGGAGGGGAAATGCTGGGGGCCGCAGGCGGACAGATGGCGTTTAATCTGGGCAGCGCGATTGGCGCGTATTTTGGCGGGATGATGATTACGCTCGGGTTTAGCTGGAGCTATGTCACGCTGCCGGCGGCGATGTTATCCTTCTCGGCCATGAGCGCGCTGTTGATCTACGGCCATCTGCGTGCCCGTCGGGCTCAGGCTAACGCTCGCGCGCTAGCCTGATTGCATTCAGGCCAGCCAGGGTTCGCCCAGGGTCAGCATCAGGCGGTTGGCCCAGGCGAAGAATGCCGCCGATTGAACCAGATCGAGTTGCGACAGCGTATCCAGCCCTTCCTTTTCCAGCGACGCCAGATGATGCGGCGTGGCGGCTGGCGGCGTGACTGACAGCGCTGCCGCAAAATTGATTTCCGCCTGCCAGCGCGCAGACTGCCCCTCACTCAAGGATTGGCCTGGACGAACCGCCAGAAGCGCCTCTACCGCCGGATCATCCTTAGACAGCTGGCTGGCTTTCCGCGCATGGACAGATGCGCAGTAGATGCAGCCGTTAATTTTACTGGTCACCGTGGCGGCCAGCTCGCGCTCGGCACGTGGTAAACCGCCCGGGGTGTAAAAAATCCCTTTATCCGTTAACGTACGTTGCTCAAGCACCGGCAGGTTGCGTCCCAGCAGGCGGAAATAGTCCGATTCGGTATGACCAAATTTCGTTAAAATGGCGACCTCATCGTCACGAAACTCCGCCAGCGGTTTGGCGGCGATCCACGGTTCCCAGCCCAGCTCCTGTTGGGTGAAGACGACAGGGGCGGTTTTACCCGTGGCCGTTTTTGTGCGGGTGTGCCAGATACCCGCAGCCACCGGGGTATCGCTGGAGGCGACCGGTTTATCGTTCAGCAAACGCAGCCCGACAATAAGCCGGCTCTGGAAGCTGACAAAAGCGATCAGCTGCGCCAGCGTGACAATGCCTTCTTTGCTCCATCCCGCCTGCGTAAGGGGCTGTAATGCGCCAGGTGAGGCTTCGACCGGTGAGAACGTCAGTAGCCGCGCGAAATTCAGCGCTGGGGTCAGGCGTTCAGAGGTCGGATCCGCCAGGCCAAATCCGGCATAGTGTGCGGCTAATGCCTCTGCGTTGTGCCATCTGGCGACTTTTGCCGCCACGGCAAAACGCTCCTCCAGCGTAAAATCACTCTCCTGCTGACTAAACAGAACCTCGTAGCTGCCCTGGGCGTGACGCGTCGCGGCGTCGCGAATGGCACGCGCCTCTGCGAGGGGGGAGCCGGGTTTAATCTCCGCCAGCTCGGCGAGAATGTCCTGACTTAATGACATAGGTATCTCCTCAAAGAATGTGGGGGGCGATATGTTCTGCAATCAGTTCAATCGAGCGCAGGGTGTCGCGGTGAGAGGGCTCGACCGAATGCACCTGAAACGAGATGTCCGTGGCGCGCGTCAGAATGGAATCAGCCTTCAGCGAACGCAGCACTGTCTCCGGTGAGCCAATATGGGCGTCAAACTGGCGACGATAATCAGTGACAGTGTCACCTTTTACAGTGTACCCGGCACGCTGATGCTGCTGCGCCTGTTTCGTTAAGCCCGGCGTGGCGACTTTCAGGGCATATTCGTCGCTGTCGGCGACGAACGCGGTTCGGGAGGCCAGAATACGTGGCGCAATCCCCGCCGGAAGCGCATCAAGATAGGCATCGACAATCGGGTTTTGGATCTCGTCGAGCGTCAAATCCGGTTGTCCTGCCGGACGCGGCTGAGTGCGGGAGAGCATCAGGCCATGTCCGGCCTGCGCGGCGCGAACGGCCCCCTCCACAGAGAAGGTGGCAATCCAGATACGCTGTGCCAGCTGCGGGGCCGGGGGATAAAGATGATTGTCAGGATGAACGAGCGAATCGCCGCGCCAGGCACTTTGGATCACGTGCAGATGGTCGGCAAACGCCGCGCCGCGTTCCTCAAACGTGAGGCCGAATGGCAGAAATGACGTTGGCGTACCGCCCGATCCGAAGCCAATCTCCAGGCGTCCGTTGGCCAGCAGATCCAGCACGGCTGCGTCTTCCGCCACGCGCAGCGGGTTTTCCATCGGCAGGGTGATGATGGCCGTGCCCAGGCGAATGGATTCGGTGTGCGCCGCCACATGAGCCAGAAACAGCAGCGGCGACGGCAGACCGCCTTCCTGTTCATGGAAGTGATGCTGCGCAATCCAGGCGCTGTCAAAACCGTAACGCTCGGCGTGACGGATCTGTTCCGTTGCCAGACGATAGCGCTCCTTCGGGGTGGCATCATCAAGCAGACGGGTGAAAAATCCCAGGCGTTTTCGCGTCATGCGAACTCCTCCGTAACGGGTGAAAAATGGGGGATAGCGTCAATCAGTTCACGCGTATAGCTGTTCTGCGGCGAGGCGAATAAGCGCTCCACATCACCCTGTTCCACAACCTGGCCGCTGCGCAGCACCGTAACGCTGTGGGCGATGCGGCGTACTGTCGCCAGGTCGTGTGTGATAAAGAGGTAGGTCAGCCCCAGCTGCTGTTGCAGTTGCTGCAGAAGTGCCAGAATTTGCGCCTGCACGGTGACATCCAGCGCCGAGGTGGCTTCATCCAGAACCAGAATGGTGGGTTGCAGGATCAACGCCCGGGCAATCGCCACGCGCTGGCGTTGCCCGCCAGAGAGCTCCCGGGCGGTTCGGGTTAATATCTCCACGGGCAGCGCCACCCGCTGCGCCACCGTCTCAACCCGGTCTTTACGCTCTGCTTTGCTGATGCGGGCGAAGTTTTTCAGCGGCTCTTCAATGATCTCAAATAGCGTCTGGCGCGGGTCGAGAGAGGCAAACGGGTTCTGGTAAACAAACTGGATTTTCTGGCGCAGCTGGCGGCGCGCCTCGCGGCTGAGCGTGGTGGCGTCAATGTCATCAATGATCACCCGGCCGCTGTCGGCCTGCTCAAACCCGAGCAAAATACGGGCGAGGGTGGTTTTCCCTGACCCCGACTCGCCCACCAGCGCATGCGTGCTACCGCGCCTGACGGTAAAGCTCACCTGATCCAGCGCCTGCAATTGTTGGCCCTTGCCCAGGGAAAACTGCTTGCTGATAGCCTGTGCACGGATGGCAGGCGAGGCCAGCGGGCGGCCAGAAACAGGGGCAATGGTTAACCGTTGTCCATGAAGATCGCTCAATAACTGGCGGGTATAGGCATGCTGTGGCGCACGAACGACGTCAGCAGTGGCGCCGTGCTCCTGAACTTCGCCGTGGCGAAACACCAGCAGCCTGTCGGCGCGCTCTGCGGCCAGCGCCAGGTCGTGGGTCACGAACAGCACGGCGGTGCCCGATTCCCGGCGCAGGCGATCCAGCAGATCCAGAATGCGCTTTTGCACCGTCACATCCAGCGCGCTGGTCGGCTCGTCGGCAATGATCACATCCGGTCGCAGGGCAATGGCGATGGCAATCAGCACGCGCTGTTTCATGCCGCCGGAGAGCTGATGAGGATACTGCTTCATACGTTGCCCGGGGTGGCTCAGCCCGACCTTTGTCAGCAGGGCAAGGACCTGCTCATCACGCTGTGCGGCCGTGACTTTTTGATGCAACTGCACAATTTCGCCCACCTGCGCGCCGATGGTCTTCACCGGGTTGAGTGAGTTTCCCGGATCTTGCGGAACGAGGCTGATCCGCGCCCCACGCAGGGTGTCGAGCCGTCTGGCTGACCACTGGCTTATCTCTTCGTTATTGAGCACAATCCTGCCGCTATCGCGCCGGGCGTTATCGGCCAGCAGACCAATAATCGCCTGCGCCGTGGTGGTTTTACCCGAACCGGATTCACCCACAAATGCCAGCATGTCACCCCGCTTCAGGGTAAAGCTGACGTTATGCACCACCTCCCGCCACTGGCGCGCGGTGCGATAGCTGATCGTCAGGTTTTCAACTGCGAGTACGGTCATGAACGGCCTCCGCTGAACTGTTGGCTGATACGGTTGGTGGCCAGCACGACGGCGATGACGACCACGCCAGGGAAGGTGGTTAACCACCAGGCAGTAGAGAGATAGTTGCGGCCTTCGGCAATCAACAGACCCCATTCCGGTACGGGCGGCGGGGTACCATAGCCGAGAAAACTGAGGGTGGAGAGCGCCAGAATCGCCTGACCGAACTGCAGGGTGGCGAACGCCAGAACGGCGGTCAGGGAGTTCGGCAGAATGTGACGCCACAGTACGGCCCAAAAGGTGCCGCCACTGCCATACGCGGCTTCAACGTAATCCGTATGGCGGATCCGCACCACTTCCCCCCGCGCCAGACGCGCGAAGCTGGCGACCGAGGCGACACCAACAGCAATGGCGGCGTTGACGGTGCCAAACCCGAGCAGAATGATTACCGTCAGAGAGAGCAGCAGGGAGGGAATCGACAGCAACACATCGACAAAACGCATCAGCAGGGACTCGACGCGCCCGGCAAACGCGCCGGCAATCACCCCCAGCCCGGTCCCCACCAGCAGCCCCAGGGTGACAGCCGCCAGCGCCGCGCTCAGGGAGTGAGACGCGCCGTACACAATGCGGGTGTAGACGTCACGACCCAGTTGATCGGTCCCCAGCCAGTGTCCTGCCTGCGGTGCCAGGCGTTGTGCCCCCGCGATGCCCTCAATCGGGTTATAGTGCGTAAACAGGCCGGGTGCCACGGCGGCTAACGCCGCGACAAGGATTGTTGCCCACGCCAGCCATAACCCCGGTTGCCACTGCAGCCCCTGCCATGTCGGGACGCGTTTTCGCGCCGCGGCGGCGTAATCGACCAGACTCATGATGCACCTCCGGTAACAGTTTGCAGACGGGGATCGAACAGCGGCATCAGCAGATCCACCAGCAGATTGATCAGCACAAACCCGAGGGCGGATATCATCACCACCGCCTGCAGAACGGCGATATCCTGGTTATTTACCGCCTGCTGGGTCAGTTGACCCAGACCACTGCGGCCAAAAACGGTTTCGGTGATCAGCGCCCCGGCAATCAGTTCACCCAGCAGCAATCCGGCGATATTCAGTACCGGTAGCAGGGCGTTGCCGGTGACGTGCCGCCACAGCACGGCGGTTTCACTTAACCCTTTGGTCCGGGCAACGGCCACAAACGGCTGCGCGGCCACCTGATCCAGGCTGCGCATAAGAATTTGCGCCAGCGGGGCAGAGATCGGGATGGCGACGGTGACGATCGGCAAAATCAGCCCCTGCAGCGGCGTCGGGTTAATCACCGGGATCAGCCGCAGTTGAAAAGAAAAGAGCTGGATGAGGGCAATCCCCAGCCAGAACGTTGGTAAGGAGATAAACAGGACCGGCAGGGACTGGATGAAATTGCTCAGCCAGCGCAGACCCGGCAGGCGTGAGGCAAAAGCCAGCGCAAACGCCAGCAGCACGGCCAGCGCAAAGGCGGGCAGGGCGAGGCTCAGCGTGTCCGGCAGGTTGCTGGCAATCAACTCACTCACCGGGACTCCGGCCTGGAGTGAATAACCAAAGTCCCCCCGCAGCATCGCCAGCAGCGTGTGGCCATATTGCTGCCACAGCGGACTATCGGCACCATACGCCACGCGCATCTCCTCGATTTGCGCCGGGCTCAGCCCCAGATCCGGGTTCTGAAATTTAATCAGCACCGCGTCACCCGGCAGCACCTGGAGCAACACGAATGAGAGGGTAAACGCAGCCCACAGTACCAGCAGCCCGTGACCAAAGCGTTGAAGAAGTGCGTGGCGCATCGTCAGCTCCTCAGTGTTTCTCAATCCACGCGCCGTAGAACGACGGGCGGCCAACCGCTTCAAAATTCACACCTTTTAACCACGGCGCACCGGCAAAGACCTGCGGCTCCTCGAAAATCGGAATGACGTAGGCGTTGTCCAGAAGATAACGCTGGGCGTCTCCCGTCAGCTGCAGGCGTTTTTGTGGATCGACCTCAGCCGAAATATTTGCCAGCAACGTATTCAGCTTGTCGTCACGGAAGTTTTTGACCTTGTCGCTGGAGCCACCTTTTTGCAGCAGTGCGTCACGGTTGGCGGGGTAAAACATGCTCTTCACCACATCCGGATCCGCGCGTCCTACTTCCGATACGGTGAGCGGCGTTTTGAGCGGGTCGAGGTTATCCAGGGTGCGGCTTCCGGCGTCACCGGCTTTGACGTTCAGCGCCACGCCCACCTGCCGCCACTGCTGGGCAACCAGCTGGAGCACTTCTTTGTTTTGCGGTTGTGGGAGTGATTCGTAAACGGTGAGCGCCAGACGCTGGCCGTCTTTTGCCCGGATCCCGTCGCTGCCGGTTTTCCAGCCCGCGTCGTCCAGCAGGGCGTTGGCTTTCGCCGGATCAAACGTCAGCCTGTCGCTGAGATCGACAAAACCAGCGGCAGAACCGGCGATAACCGATTTTGCCTGCGGATAATGAGACGAGAAGAGGGTATCGACCACCTGTTTCGCGTTGGTGGCGTGCAGCAGCGCCTGGCGCACGCGGATATCGGCAACCAACGGATTGTCCGGGCGGAAGCTGATGCTGTCATTGACCCCACGCGTAGGCGCCGCGTATATGTGATAGCCCTGATCGGTGGCCTGTTTTTCGTCATACGCCTGCACCTGACGGATAAAGTCGGCCTGGCCAGCCAGCAAGGCGCCAACGCGCACGCTGTCTTCCTGAGTGACGATAAACTTGATGCCGTCCAGATTGGCCGGGCCCTGCTGCGCCAGGCTCTTCGGCCCCCACTGGTAGTCTTTGCGAGCCTCCAGCGTGACTTCCCGCCCGAGCTTTTCGTCTTTTACGACAAACGGCCCGGAGCCAATGATATGGCGGGCGTCACCCAGGGCTTCAAAGTTACGCTTAAGCGTGCTCAGAGATACCAGCCCGGAGCCAATGGTGGCCGTCCCTTGCAGAAAGCCGGGTGACGGTTTTTTGAAGTAAAACTTTACCGTCAGCGGATCAACCACTTCACTGCGATCGTAGTTATTGATCACCTCCGAAACCGGTAAGCGCTGCGCCTTATTGCCCAGACCGTAAGTATCGAAGTTTTTAGCAACCGCACTGGCGTCCAGCGGTGTGCCGTCAGAGAAGGTGATCCCGGGACGGATTTTGAAGGTGTATTCGGTATTATCCGCATTGGTGGTCCAGCTTTCAGCCACCCAGGGTTCAACCTGCAGCGTCTTCGGGTTTTGCCAGGTCAGTTTGTCGGTAATTTGATTCAGAATGCCGCCGTTGGGATAAAACCCTCCGGCTGGCGGATAGAGGTTAGTGTGGGCCTGTTGTTCCAGATAGATCAGCGTCCCCCCCTTAACAGGAGACTCTGCAGACCAGGCTGCGGTGGAGGCCAGAATCAACGCCGTCAGCAGCGGCAGGCGAAAAGGGGTTTGCATGGTGAATTCCTTTGTTATCTTCTTGTTAGCGTCGGATTCATCATCGGGCGCACAGGAAAACAAGGGAACAAAGGAATTAAGATAAGGATTGCCGGAAAGTGGCAATAAAAAAACCGCCCCATAAACGGAGCGGTTAGCGGGAACGGACCGTTACGAGCGTAAATCAATCACCATACGGCCGCGGATCTGGCCCTGTTCCATCTCTTTGAAGATGGCATTGATATCTTCCAGCGGGCGCATTGTTACTTTTGGCACCACTTTGCCTTCGGCAGCAAACTGGAACGCTTCCTGCAGATCCTGACGGGTGCCGACAAGCGAACCGACCACCTGGATACCGTCCAGCACCAGACGGGGGATATCAAGGCTCATGGCTTCCGGCGGCAGGCCAACCGCGACCACGCGGCCACCGGCACGTACGGCATCAACGGCTGAGTTGAATGCGGCTTTTGCGACGGCAGTAACGACTGCGGCATGTGCGCCGCCCGTTTTCTCTTGCACAATTTTAGCGGCATCTTCGCTGCGGGAGTTGATGGTTAAGTCTGCCCCCATGCTTGCAGCCAGCTTCAGCTGTTCGTCGTTAACGTCAAGGGCGATGACTTTGGCGTTAAAGACGTTTTTGGCGTACTGCAGCGCGAGGTTGCCCAGCCCGCCCAGACCGTAAATCGCAATCCACTGGCCCGGCTTGATATGGGAGACTTTCACCGCTTTGTAAGTGGTGACACCGGCGCAGGTGATGCTGCTGGCCGCAGCCGAATCCAGACCGTCCGGCACTTTTACCGCGTAATCTGCGGTGACAATGCACTCTTCCGCCATGCCGCCGTCAACGGAATAACCGGCGTTTTTCACATCGCGGCACAGGGTTTCGTTGCCGGTATTACAGTATTCACAGTGGCCGCAGCCCTCAAAGAACCACGCGACGCTTGCGCGGTCGCCTACTTTCAGTGACGTCACGCCAGGCCCAACTTCTTTCACGATCCCAATCCCTTCGTGGCCCAGGATCACACCGGTTTTATCACCGAAATCGCCATTTTTGACGTGGAGGTCGGTATGGCAAACGCCACAGCACTCCATTTTAAGCAGAGCTTCGCCGTGCTTCAGTGGGCGTAGGGTTTTTTCGGTAACATTGACCTGATGATCCTGTGTAACAACAGCAGCCTTCATAGGTTTCTCCTTGTTTTTGATGGGTATGTGTATCGCAGGGGAATACTACTTAAGGATTAATAGTTTAGAGGAGTTATGCAAGGCGGCGGCAACATAATGTCACCAATTGATGCGATTTCAGATTAAGAATACAGCGATCCTCTAATAATTAGGGGGGGGAATTGACTGGCCCGGCGAGGTCTTCGCCGGGCACAGACTTACAGTTTTGCTTCTATCACCTCAATCTCTTTACGCCATTGCGCCTGCAGTTGCGGTTTCTGATGTTTTGGCTTACGCGCCAGGTCTTCCGCCAGCAGCGTTTCCAGCGCGATCAGTCTTTCAAGCAGATCGTCTGAGGCGAACGCCTTAACGTCCGCAACCGCTGGCGTAGCCGACGGGGTCGCCAGGCCTGCGCTTTCACGCAACCGCTCGAATACCGCTTCGGCGTCATGCCATTCGCTCAGCGTACCGTCCTCAATCAGCCAGAAGCGGTTACAGCTTTGGGCAATCAGCTGTCGGTCATGGCTTACCAGCAGCACGCCGCCTTCAAACTGTTGCAGGGTAGCGGCCAGCGCCTCCTTGCCTTCCATATCCAGATGGTTGGTTGGCTCATCCAGCATCAGCAGACTATAACGGGCAAGCGTCAGGCCGATGAACAGCAGGCGCGAACGCTCCCCGCCGCTGAGGGTGCTGACCTGTTGCCCGTGACGCGCCCACGGGAACCCGGCGCTGATAAGCGCCATCTTGCGATCCTGTGGCGCTGGCGCAAAAGGCTCCAGCGCGTCGAAGATCGTTGCCTCATCCGGAAGCTGATTCAGCGTCTGGTCGTAATAGCCTGGCGACACGCGAGGATGGAGTTTCAGCCCAGCCTCTGATGGTTCACCTGAGAAATGCCGCCAGATAAGCTTCATCAGCGATGATTTGCCGCAGCCGTTACGTCCAACGATAGCCACGCGATCGCCGCTTTTAAGCCGCGCAATGTCGACGTGAAACAGGTCTGGCAACCCAGGTGCAGGCGGTACGCCGAGGTTTTCCATCTCCAGCAGTCGGTCAGCCCGCAGGGCATCACCGCGCAGGGTTAACGTCCATGGACTGCCTGCTGTCAGCTCTGTCTGGCTCTCCTTTAGCCGCTCGACCTGTTTTTCCATCTGTTTGGCTTTGCGCGACAGATCTTCGTTATCGTAGACCTTGCCCCAGGTGGCCAGCCGTCTGGCGCTGGCAGTTACGCGGTCGATCTCCTTTTGCTCCGCTTTATGTCGCAGCGTATCGCTTTCGTCTTTCGCTCTCAGCGCCTCACGTGCGGTGGTGCAGGGAAGGGCGAAGTAGTGCAGCATCTTGTCGCGCAGGATCCAGCTACCGTTGGTGACGGCATCCAGCAACTGCCTGTCGTGCGAGACCAGTACAAAGCTGCCGGACCAGTTTTGTAAAAACTGCTCCAGCCAGAGCATGGTAGGCAAATCGAGGTGGTTGCTCGGCTCGTCCAGTAGTAACAGATCCGGATCGCCGATCAACGCCCGCGCGAGCAGGAGACGCGTGTGTTGCCCGCCGCTCAGCGTCGCCGACGTTAAGGCCATGTCCTGCGGCGTAAAGCCCATACCCGCCAGCAGCGTTTCTGCTTTCCAGCGCAGGCTCTCGCGCTCAGTCGTGGGCAGTTGCGCCAGCACGGCATCCAGCATGGTCAGGGGATAAATGGCTTCTGGCAGATGTTGCTCAACGCGCGCCATCAGACAGTGTCCGGCTAGCGCGACCGTTCCGGCAGCCGGGGAATCTGTGCCGTCCAGCACCTTCAGCAGCGTACTTTTGCCGCAGCCGTTGTCGCCCAGCAGGCCAATGCGGTCGCCTTTTTTCAGCGTAAAGGAGAGGGAGTCGAAGAGCGTGCCAAACGCCGTATCAACACGTAAAGATTGTGCAGTGAGTAAAGTGCTCATTGTTGCTTACCCAAGAGTTACAGGCATGTTTATGCCTCGTCAAACATCGCTGACGATAACTCAGTAAGCCCGAGAGAAGGGATTTCAGGGGTTGGTGTCTTCGCTCAAGCAGAAGTTATCGCAGCACGATACCGATAACGCTTGAGCTGGTGCGATCACCAAATGTATGTGAAACATTGAAAATTTCACAGTACAGCATAATTGGCCTCCTTATATATTCAGTGGGTTAATGGATGAAAGGAGTGTAGCGGGGGAAAGGCGGTTTGGCTAGTGGGGGCGAATGTAATTCCCTCTCCCGGTGGGAGAGGGAACGGTCGGAACACAGTGTTAGATCGAGGTACGACGATAGCTGCGGTATTCCGGCATCCAGAAGTTGTCGTCGATGGCCTGCTGCAGCGCGTCGGCAGAGGTTTTCACCGCCACACCCTGCTGCTGCGCCATTTTCCCGACCGCGAACGCGATAGCACGCGACACCTTGTGAATGTCTTTCAGCTCTGGGAGCACCAGTCCTTCGCCATCGTTCACCAGCGGCGAGTGGCCCGCCAGAGTTTCGCTTGCCGACATCAGCATTTCATCGGTAATGCGCGACGCGCCGGAGGCGATCACACCCAGACCAATACCCGGGAAGATATAGGAGTTGTTGCACTGGGCAATAGGATAGGTTTTATCTTTCCACACCACCGGATCGAACGGGCTGCCGGTTGCGACCAGCGCGTTCCCTTCGGTCCAGGCAATGATGTCCTGCGGCGTTGCTTCTACCCGCGAGGTCGGGTTGGAGAGCGGCATCACGATAGGGCGTTCGCAGTGCTTGTGCATCTCACGAATGATCTCTTCGGTGAACAGCCCCGTCTGACCGGAGACGCCAATCAGGATATCCGGTTTCACGTTGCGCACCACGTCCAGCAGAGAGAGCACTTCGTTGTCGGTGTCCCAGTTCTTCAGGTTCTCACGTTTTTGCACCAGTTTGGTCTGGAACGGCAGCAGGTTTGGCATGCCGTCGGTCAGCAGGCCGAAACGGTCGACCATGAACACGCGGGAGCGCGCCAGCTCTTCGCTTAGCCCTTCACGCTGCGTCTGGGCGATAATCTGCTCGGCGATACCACAGCCCGCAGAGCCTGCGCCGAGGAAGACAATTTTCTGGTAGCTCAGCTGGCTGCCTGCCGCACGGCTGGCGGCGATCAACGTGCCGACGGTGACCGCGGCGGTGCCCTGAATGTCGTCGTTAAAGGAGCAGATCTCATCGCGATAGCGGTTCAGCAACGGCATCGCGTTCTTCTGCGCGAAATCTTCAAACTGCAGCAGCACGTCCGGCCAGCGGTGCTTGACCGCCTGGATGAAATCATCGACAAACTGATAATACTCGTCGTCGGTAATACGCGGATGACGCCAGCCCATATACAGCGGATCGTTAAGCAACTGCTGGTTGTTGGTGCCCACATCCAGCACCACCGGCAGGGTATACGCCGGGCTGATGCCGCCGCAGGCGGTGTACAGAGAGAGCTTACCGATTGGGATCCCCATGCCGCCAATGCCCTGGTCACCAAGGCCCAGAATACGCTCGCCGTCAGTCACCACGATCACTTTGATATTGTGGTTCGGCACGTTCTGCAGAATATCGTCCATGTTGTGACGGTTCTGATAAGAGATAAAGACGCCACGGGAGCGACGGTAGATCTCTGAGAAACGTTCACAGGCGGCACCCACCGTTGGGGTGTAGATCACCGGCATCATCTCTTCGAGATGGTTTTGTACCAGCCGATAGAAGAGGGTTTCGTTGGTGTCCTGAATGTTACGCAGGTAGATGTGTTTGTCGATTTCGGTTTTGAAACCCTGATACTGGATCCACGCGCGCTCTGCCTGTTCTTCAATGGTTTCCACCACTTCTGGCAGTAAACCCAGCAGGTTAAAGCTGCTGCGCTCTTCCATGCTGAAGGCGCTGCCTTTGTTGAGCAGGGGGAATTCGAGTAATACCGGGCCGGCATAAGGGATATATAGGGAACGATGTTTTTTCAGTTTGTTGTCCATGTCACTCACTCTTTTTTTGAAGATCCGTCCCTGACACTGCTGTTTGTCATCTTTCTGGCCTGTGCGATGGGGTGCGGTCAGGCGGTATTATAAAGGAGCTAAATATTAATTACCGCAACACATAAACAAAAACACCATCGGTTTTGCCGATGGTGTTGAGGGATCTCTCTCCGGGACTTACTTGCCCGCGTGGCGTTTTCTGCCGGTGGCGTGAGTGACCTGTGTTTCACTGTCGCCTTCAATCACCACTTTACGTTGGTTAGAAAGCTTGTAGTTCAGTCCCAGTATATGGCGTGCCTGACGGTTCGATTTCATGTTAACTCCTCAATCCTGTTGATAGTTTTAAGGACCAGTTCGCTTACGCAAACGAAATGTAACCCCTTAGGTTGCAGATCCAGCTTAGCAGGTTTTTACAAAGGTGCGTTTTGTCCGCTGACGACGTAGTTAATGGTCTGCTGGTAGATGTCACTGAGGATGTCATTGTCTGTGGATTCCACCCACCTGGTCAGTTCCATCAAAATGTCATCTTCAGTCACAGCACCATGCTCGGCGTGAAGACCCTGTGCAATCGCGTTAACGAGTTCAGGTTGTGCTGCTGCAGTATTGGCCGGGTAATAAGTAAACATGCTGCCTCCGTGTCGTTGTCTGTTTAATGGTACGGCTCGCAAAAAATTTAATTCACAAACAGAATGGCAAATATTTTGGCCGCTGTGTCTAAGATTCATCTTAGAAATAAAAATGACATAAGTGCATGCTTTTATGCGCTTTTAGAATGGGGGGATATATTGAGGGTTTACCGCGAGGTTATTTTGCAGGTGCTCCTGCTATCACCGAAATATAGCAGGAGCAGATTTTACATTACCACTTCATTTCGCCGGTATTCACTTTGGCGCTTAATTCCAGTGAGCTCTCTTCAGCCAGACCCGGATACTGTTTTTTCATGGCGCTGATCACGCCTGTCGATGTTTTATGTTCTGACAACGCCTGTTCGAAGCGCTGGAGATAATCACGGGTAAAGTCGATAGCACCGTTCCCTGCCGGCGGTGTTCCCAGATAGTGACCCGGGATCACGCGTTCAGGCTTATGTGCCGCCATGCTTTCCAGCGTCTGTTGCCACTGCTTGCGGCTGGCTGGTGTCTGGGTGTCTGCCGTCCAGACGTGAATACCCCAGGCGACGCCGGTTCCACCGAGGATGGTTTTCGCCGACGGGATCCAGACATAGGCGGCGTAGCTTTCTGGCTGCTCGATATCAATCTTCTCGCCGTCCACCATAAAGGTCGTGGATGCCAGTACCTGCGGGACAACAAGCTCGGTTGGTGCCCCGTCTTTCATCTGCGGGCCCCAGAAGGCAAGCTTGGCGTCTTTGGTGGCCTTGATATGATCAACCACCTGCTGTGTGGCCACCACTTTGGCATTCGGGAAGGCTTTCACCAGCGGTTGCAGACCAAAATAGAAATCCGGATCGCCAGAGGTAATGACGATTTTGTTCAGGGTTTTCCCGCTTTTGCGAATTTTGTCGACCAGCGCTTCGCCATCTTTGACGCTGAACTGGGCGTCAAACAGCACGGCCTCTTTTGGACCAGAGACCAGCGTGGAGGAGACCGCAAACATCCCTTTGTCCTGCGGGTTATAGGTATCAATGGTTAATGGCGCAGCAAACACCGCGGGCGTGATAAGCGTGGAAAGCAGTGCAAGGTGAGTGAATTTCATTCTGATGTCTCTGTTATTCAGGAAAGTCTTTATTGTACGGATATTCGCATTTGCCAGAATTCCTGAAACAAGACATGCTTTGTTTCATAAATCGAGCAAATGGGGTGTTATATGGATCGCGTTATTGCCGCTCAGGTCTATAACCGGATATGCGAGCTGGGAAGCCTGAGTGCAGCGGCCCGGGCGTTGGGGATCTCCCGTCCGATGGTGAGCCGCTATCTTGAGCAAATGGAGAAGTGGGCCGGTACGCGGCTGGTAAACCGCTCGACGCGCAAGCTGACGCTGACGGCGGCCGGAGAGAAAGTGCTGCAAAAAACGCGAACGCTGTCGCAACTGTCACAGGAAATTGAAGGCCAGTCGGAGAAAGATCTCCCTTCAGGCACGCTACGGGTGGCCTGCGCCCATTTTACCGCCATGCATCTGATTGCCCCGGTGCTGCCCGGTTTGCTTTCGCGCTACCCGCAGTTGCGCATTGAGCTGGATGTGAACAACCACCCGGTGAGTCTGGTCGGGGAACGCATTGATGTGGCGATCCGCATTACGGATAACCCCGAGCCCGGGATGATTGCCCGCAGGCTCGGGGATTGCCGTTCCGTGCTGTGCGCGTCGCCGCAGTATCTTGCCACTCACGGCACGCCAGGACAGGTGGAGGAGTTAGCGCAGCACAACTGCCTGCATTACAGCTTTTTCGCGGGTCAGTCGTGGCACTTCCTGACGCCGGAAGGGGAAAACGTCAGCGTCGCCGTGAGCGGCAACCTCAGCGCCAGCATCTCGTCATTGTTGATGGAGGCAGCGGTGAAGCATTGCGGCATTGCCATGTTGCCAGAGCAGGAAGCACATGCCGCCATTGAGCAGGGGATGCTGGTCCCGGTGCTGAGTGGGCTGACGCCCAGAACGTTAGCCATTCATGGCATCTATCAGTCCCGGGAATATCAGCCGGCAGCACTGCGTGTGTTTCTTGACCACATTGCGCGTCATCTGTCGAACGAGGCGCAGCAGGGCGGATAGTTATTTTGCCTTCAGCCACGGGGAGGCCGTGCTCCAGAAGATGATATCCGCGCCGAGATAACGCTCCGCAAACTGAACAAACTCATCTTTGGTGAACGGTTTTCCTGTCTCCGGGTTACGATAAGTCAGGGTCGGTTCCTGAACGGCCATGGCAACGAGCGAGAGCTTGTCTTTGTACTGATTGAAGAACGGGTAGGCATTCTTCATATGCGCCTTGCGGTTGGGAACAATATCCGGACCGCCAAGCCCAATGTTATTGGCACTGGCGAACGCAAACAGACGTCCCATGTAATCGTGGTCATTATTCCACTCGCACGGCCAGAAATTCACATACTGTACGACATAGGAGTGCCTGAATGCTTTTCGCGCATAGGCCAGGTTTTCCATTTCGCCGGCAAAATAGGTATCACATGAAAACCCCTTTGGTGGTTTTTTCTCGTCAGGATCAATCGCCGTTTCGGGCAGGTTCACGCCATACACCCGGCCGTCAAACTGTTTAGCAATAGCAGCCAATAGTGCCTGATATCGCTGGCGCACGGCGGGATCCCACTGCTGAGCCACCCAGCCCGACCCGACCGGTTTGCCTTCACCCGGGTTATCAAACTGCGGTGCAATGCCGCCGCCGTATTGCTTATCCTTCATCAGATAGTCAGGAACATAGCGGGCGTCTTTGTCGAAAAAGCGATCCTGAATTTGAATAAAAAGTTTTTTATCGGCGGCCTTAAGGCGCGCCAGATCCTGTTCTATCTGCGAGAAGTCATAGCTGTCTTTCGCTGGCTCCAGCGCTCGCCAGTTGTATACGATCTGCACGCCGCCGATGTCGCTTCGCGCGATAAGAGGGAATGCCGCATCGAGATCGCCAGAACTGGTATAGATAAAGTTTTCCGGGGTTTTTGCCAGCAGAGACAGCGACATAGCAAGGGTTGTTACCGCGACGGCGATCCTGATTTTTCTCATAGGTTTATCCTTTTTAGTCGTACAGCAGGTGCAGGTTACGGAATTGTCTGTGTTCCAGGGTATGCCAGAGGCATAGTCTATACTTAACCCTTTGTAAGCCAAAAGGAGAGCAAGAATGACGATTCATAAGCACGGTTCGGCACACTGGTCTGGTGACATCAAGAAGGGAAAAGGGACGGTTTCAACGGAAAGTGGCGTCCTGAATCAACAACCTTACGGCTTTAACACCCGCTTCGAAGGCGCTAAAGGCACTAACCCGGAAGAGTTGATTGGCGCAGCACACGCCGCCTGTTTCTCAATGGCGCTGTCGCTGATGATTGGTGAAGCGGGCTACACAGCCGATTCCATCGATACCACGGCGGATGTCTCGCTGGATAACACCGATGGCGGCTTCGCAATCAGCAAAATTGCGCTAAACAGCAAGGTCACCGTACCGGGTATCGACCCGCAGAAATTCGATGGCATCATCCAGAAAGCGAAAGCGGGATGCCCGGTGTCGCAGGTACTGAAAGCTGAAATCACGCTGGACTATAAACTTAACTAAGCCTTAGCCGGGCGAAGGCCCGGCTATCCCTTCAGCGCAGCAGGAAAGACCGCTGCCAGCCATGCAATAAACGCCTTAAGCCGATGCGTCATATGCCGGTTATGCGGATAAACCACGTGAAACGGATACGCCGCCGGGTGCCAGTCGCTTAAAATTTCTTGTAACGTACCCGCCCGAAGATATGTCTTTGCTGAATACGTAAACGTCTGAATGATGCCCAATCCTGCCACCGCCGCTGCCAGGTGCGCATTGCTTTCATTAATGCCGAGATAATGTGAAATGCCGATCTCCTGCACCTCGCCGCCTTTCCTGAAGCGAAACGGAAAGGGCCGCCCGGTGACCGGGGAGAGATAGCTGATAAGTTTATGTCCGTTGCGCAACTCTTGCGGATAAGCCGGAACGCCGTGCTTTTTCAGATAGGCTGGTGTTGCGCAGGTCACCATGTCGGCGTCGCCCAGATGACGGGCGATAAGGGTAGAATCGTTCAGCGGACCGCCTCTGATCACACAATCCACGTTGCCGCTGATCAAATCAACAGGACGATCCGCCACGCCAAGATCGATGCGAATATCCGGGTAGCGCTGCATGAAATCCGGGAGCAGGGGGATGAGCACATCGCGGGCGGTCGAACCGCCAATATCCACCCGCAGATGTCCTTTCGGTGTGGCGTGAGAGACGCGAAACGAGGTATCGATATCTTCGATATCAATGAGCACCCTGAGCGCTTTTTCATAATACTCAGCACCTTCCGGCGTCGTGACCACCCGGCGGGTGGTACGGTGCAGCAGCCGTATTTCAAGATGCCCCTCAAGCGCTTTCACGAGCTTGCTCAGCGTGGCGATGGGCATGTTTAGCGAATCAGCCGCTCGGGTAAAGCTACCGGTTTCCACAACCCGCGTGAAGGCGCGCATCGCCATGAGCTGGTCCATCTTTTTCTCTCGATTATTCCTGTCTGTGAATAGTCATTTTCATTTTTGCTGGTTTTTCACTAATCCGGCAAGGGCTAATGTGTCTCCAACGCAAGCGAAAACGCGCAACGCAAACCCAACAAAAGGTAAATGACATGAACACAACGCTTTTCGAAAAAATCGCACTGGTCACAGGCGGCAGCACCGGTATTGGTCTTGCCACGGCGCAGGAGCTGGCGGCTCAGGGCGCCAAAGTCTATATCACCGGTCGTCGACAGGCCGAGCTGGATGCCGCCGTCGCACAAATTGATTCCCGTGCGGTGGGTATTCGTGCCGACGTCTCTCAACTCGCCGATCTGGATCGAGTCTATGCACAAATAGCGAAAGAAGAAGGGCGTCTCGATATTTTGTTCGCCAATGCGGGTGGCGGAAATATGCTGCCGCTGGGAGCCATCACCGAGGAGCAGTTTGACCGTATTTTCGGCACAAACGTGCGCGGGGTGCTGTTTACAGTACAAAAAGCGCTGCCGCTGTTATCGGCCGGATCGTCCATTATTCTGACCGGTTCAACGGTGTCGATAAAGGGAACGGCAAACTTTAGCGTCTACAGTGCCAGCAAAGCCGCCGTGCGCAACTTTGCCCGCTCCTGGGCGCTGGATCTGCAGGGCCGTGGGATCCGCATCAACGTAGTCAGTCCAGGCCCCGTCAAAACCCCGGGACTTGGCGAACTGGTGCCGGAAGAACATCGTCAGGGGTTGTATGATGCGCTGGCTGCACAGGTTCCGTTAGGACGTTTAGGTGCGCCGGGTGAGGTGGGGAAAGTGGTGGCGTTTCTGGCCTCTGACGCGGCAAGCTTCATTAACGCCACCGAGCTGTTTGTCGATGGTGGGATGGCGCAAATTTAATCCACATTACGCCAGCAGCGCACGCTACGGCCCTCGTGTGAAGGCTGTAGCGGCTGCGGGCGTTCACACCCCTGCGTGGCCTGCGGACAACGGTCGCGGAAATAGCACCCCTCGGGCAGATGGCGGTTTCCCGGAAGCTCCGTTTTACGCAGCGCCAGAGTTTCATCCAGCGGTTCACCGGTTCTGGGAACCGAATTGAGCAGCAGCCGGGTATACGGATGACGCGGCGTAACCAGCACCTGTGCCGCCGTGCCCAGTTCGACAATTTGCCCGAGATACATCACCGCCACGCGATCGCTCATGTGCCTGACAACCGAGACGTTATGGGATATCAGCACATACGTCAGGTTGCGTTCCTGCTGCAGCTTCACCAGTAAATTGAGGATCTGCGCCTGTACGGAAATATCCAGCGCGCTGGTGGGCTCATCCAGCACGATGATGTCCGGGTTTGAGGAAAGGGCGCGGGCGATAGCAATGCGCTGACGCTGGCCGCCGGAAAACGCATGCGGCAGACGGTCGAGATATTCCGGACGGATACCCACCTGCTGCGCCAGATTTTCAGCAAGCTGGCGTCGTTCCCGTTCGCTGCTGCGTTTTTGCACCCACACCGGCTCGGTGATGATGCGCCAGACCGGCAGACGCGGGTCAAGCGACGAGAGCGGATCCTGAAACACCATCTGCATACCGCCCGCGTGGTTTGTCCGTGCGCACAGGCCGGCACTGGGTTTGAGCATCCCCATTAAAAGCTGCGCCAGCGTGCTTTTACCACAGCCGGATTCGCCAACAATCCCCAGCGTTTCGCCGCGATGGATCTGAAGATCCAGTCCGTTGAGGGCGTGCACCTGTTCCGTGACCCGCCCCAGCCAGTTTTTACGTGCGGGAAAGTTAACGTGCACGCGATCCAGTTCCAGCAGTACGTCAGACATGGGTTTTCTCCTGTTGCGGATACCAGCAGGCCGCCCGTTGGCCTTCGGCCCCCTGAGGCAGTAAGCGCGGTGTTTCAGTGCATTTTACGCCTGCAGCAAAACAGCGCTCCCGAAAAGCACACCCGCGCGGAAGCAGGCTAAGATTGGGCACCGTACCGGGGATGGCAGGCAGCATCTCGCGTGGTTCGCCGTTTTCAGGCGCACACTGCAGCAGGCCGATGGAATAGGGATGAACGGGATGGTGGATCAGGGTTTGCGTGGTGCCGCTTTCAATCACGCTCCCGGCGTACATGACATACATCCGGTCGCAGAGTTGTGAAACCACCGCCATGTCGTGGCTGATAAACAGTACCGAGGTTCCGCTGGCCCGCGCTTTATGCTTCAGCAACCTTAACACCTGTAGCTGAACGGTGACATCCAGCGCGGTGGTCGGCTCATCGGCAATAATCAGTTCAGGCTCGCAGGAGAAGGCCAGCGCAATCATCACCCGCTGGCGCATGCCGCCGGACAGCTCGAACGGATAACGTTCCATGACCTCCGCCGCATCCGGGATCTGCATCTCTTCCAGCAGGGTGATCGCTTTTTTCCCGGCATCACGCCGTGAAAGGGGCTGATGCTGGCGGATCACCTCCACCATCTGTTTGCCAATCCGTCGCGTCGGGTTCAGCGCTGTCATCGGCTCCTGAAAAATCATCGCCACTTTGGCACCGCGCCACTGGCGGAGCTGTTTCTCGGATGCATTCAGGACATCTTCACCCAATAGTTTTACCTGCCCGTGATGAACCCGGTAACTGCCCTCCGGCAGCAGACGCATGGCCAGCATCGCCGTTACCGACTTCCCGGAGCCGGATTCACCCACCACGCCAACGATCTCGCCGCGTTTGATCTCCAGCGATACGTGGTTCAGGGCGTGAACTTCACCGCGAAATATCGGGAAGCTCAGGTGTAAATCTTCAATGGTTAATACTGCTTCCCTCATGCCTGTTTTCCTCCCGATTTCGGATCCAGCAGGTCGCGAATGCCGTCACCAAACAGATTAAACCCGACGGCGGTGATCAGAATGGCCGCGCCGGGAAAGGCGCAGTACCACCACTGGTCGAGCACATAGTTGCGGCCCACGGCCACCATTGCTCCCCATTCGGCGGTGGGCTGCTGCGCCCCAAGGCCGATAAAGCCCAGCGTGGCGGCCATCAGGATGGCGCTGCCGATATCCAGCGAGGCCTGCACAATCAGCGGTGGCAGAGCGTTACGCAGGATATGCCAGCTGATCAAATGCCAGCGCGATGCGCCAAACGTGCGGGCGGCCTGCACATAGGTAAACTGGCGCACCACCAGGGTTTGCCCGCGCGCCAGGCGCACGTAAAACGGGATACGTACAATCGCAATCGCCAGCATGGCGTTAAACAGACTCGGCCCCAGCGCCGCCGCCAGTGCCATGGTCAGTACCAGCGAGGGAATGGAGAGCATAATGTCCATCACCCGCATAATGATGGCATCGCCGCGCCCGCCCAGCACGCCGGATAAACAGCCCAGCAGCGAACCGATACTCCCGGCAATCACCACCACCGCCAGCCCGGCGGTAATGGATTGCTGGCTACCGACCAGCACGCGGCTGAACAGATCACGTCCGACTTCATCGGTACCAAACCAGTGCTGCGCAGACGGGGCCTGCAGCCGGGCGGTGAGATCCAGCGCGTTCGGATCATGAGGGACGATCCACGGTGAGGTTACCATCAGCAACAGCATCACCAGCATAATCACCCCGCCGATCAGCGTGAGCGGGCTTTGGCGCAGCATCCAGAACAGCTTTGCCCAGTCGAGGCCCGGTTTCGTTGTGTTTACGGGGACGGGCGTTTCCTCAGTCAACATCATTCGGCACCTCCGCGCCCGATACGGGGGTCAATCCACAGATAGAGCAGATCAACCACCAGATTGACGACCACATAGGCCAGCGAAACCACCACGGCAAAGCCCATGACGGCAGGGAAATCCAGCGCCTGGATGGAGGTCACCACCCAGGCGCCCATGCCAGGCCAGGCGAAGACGGTTTCCGTCAGTACCGCGCCATAAAGCAGATCGCCCAGCGCCAGCCCGAGCACGGTAATGGACGGGATCATCGCATTCGGCAGGGCATACCGCAGGACGATATACCAGCCCGGCAAGCCACTGGCGCGGGCGGTGCGGATGTAATCTTCGCTGAGCTGCTCCAGCATGGCAGACCGTACCTGACGTGCCACGATACCGAGGTGCACAAACGCCAGCGTCAGCGAGGGCAAAATCAGGTGTTGCAGGGCGTTGAAAAAGACCTCGCCGTTACCCTCCAGCAGGGCATCCAGCAGATAAAAGCCCGTCACGTGGGCAGGCGGGTCGAGCCAGTCGTCCAGCCTGCCGCCGCCGGGCAGAAGTTGCAGATGGCCGTAGAACAATACGATGACGCCCAGACCCAGCCAGAAGGCCGGGGTGGAGATCCCGGTCATCGCCATCAGCCGTACCAGATGATCCAGCCAGCGGTTACGGTAGACCGCCGATAAAATCCCCAGCGGTACGCCGATCACCAGCGCCAGCAGCAGGGAACAGAACGCCAGCTCCAGCGTGGCGGGGAAGAAGGCTTTTAAATCTTCCGCCACCGGCCGCCCGGTTCGGATAGAGGTCCCTAAGTCGCCGTGCGCCAGGGCGTCCACATAGCGGCCAAACTGGATATAGAGCGGCTGATCCAGTCCCAGTTGCTGGCGAATGTTCTGCACAATCTCGTCGCTGGCACGGTCACCGGCCAGCAGGCGGGCCGGATCGCCGGGGATCAGGTGTGAAATAATAAAGGTGATGATACAGACACCGGCCACCACCAGGATTAACCCCCAGCAGCGCTGGCGCACAATGCTCCAGAACGTCATACACTTTCCCCCGGCGAAACCGTTACTTGCTCATGGTGGCGATGTTGAACACCTGCTCGAGCATTGGATTAAAGGTGAAACCTTTGACCTCTTTGTTCATTGCCAGCTGGTAGTTCTTCTGGAACAGATAAACGTAGGCCGCTTCGTCAATCACAATCTTCTGCGCCTGCTGGTAATCGCGGGTGCGCTCCGCCTGGTCCGTGGTTTTCAGCGCCGCCTGCAGCAGGGAATCGACCTCTTTGTTCTCATAGAACGCGCGGTTGCCCGGCAGACCTTTTTTGTCCGACTCAAACCAGTAGTTCATGAACATGTACGGGTCGGCAAAGTCCGGGCTCCAGTTGCCAATGGCAATGTCATAATCGCCCTTGCCAACGCGGTCGCGCATGGTAGCGTTAGCCAGTTTTTCCAGCTTGACGTTAATGCCGAGCTTGCCCAGGCTGGCCTGAGTGGAGAGGGCGATAGGCTCCCAGTTCGGGTCGTTGTCCGAGTAGAGGAACGTCAGGCTGGCCGGTTTATCTTTGACTTTCTCCAGCGCCGCTTTCGCTTTGGCCTCGTCAAAGCTGTACTGCATGGCGGTGGCGTCGAAGCCCCACATGCCATCCGGGATCGGGCCGCGCATCTGCTTGCCGTTACCGCTGAGAATGCCTTTTACCATCCCCTGATAATCGGTCGCCCAGGAGATGGCCCGGCGCAAATCCACCTGATTCAGCGGCGCTTTGCTGTTGTTGAGATAGAGATAGGTCACGCGCAGGGACGGATACTCGGCTACAGCGACGTTGCCCTCCTGCTTGAGCGCAGAAAGCTGATCGACAGGCAGGGAGTCGGCAATATCCAAATCGCCACGGGAAAGCTGCAGGCGACGCGACGCGCTTTCACCGATAATTTTCACCGAGACGCGCTTAAAGTGGGGCTTATCTCCCGCCCAGTGCGGGTTAGGCACCAGCACCAGCTGCTGACCTTTTTGCCAGCTCTTCAGCATAAATGGCCCGGAGCCGGCGGTGTTCTGCGCCAGATAAGCCCGCGCATCATCGGCGGCATTGGCCTTCAGTGCGGCCGGGTTAATAATCGATGCACCGTCATTCGCCAGGGTATAGAGGAAGGGAGCAAACGGCTGGCTGAGGGTGAATTTCACCGTGTGGTCATCAACGGCGTCAATTTTGAGATCTTTCGGGAACGCTTCAGACGGCCCCTGGCTGAGCTTCAGCAGGCGCTCAAACGACAGTTTTACCGCTTCGGCGGTGACGGGCGTGCCGTCAGAGAATTTAGCGTTGTCCGTCAGGGTGAAGGTCCACTCTTTCTGATCCTCAGATGCCTTCCAGCCCGTGGACAGATCGCCTTCGACCTCCGTGGTGCCAGGCTTGTACTTCACCAGTCGCTGATAGGATGGATAGGTGACGGTCCAGTCGTTGTTATCGATGGTGATTGCCGGATCGAGGGTTTGCGGATCGGCGGCTTTACCTATCACCAGCATGTCTTTCGGAACGGCGGCCTGCGCAGCAGGCATGCTCAGCGCCAGTGTGGCGGCGATAAGCGTCGTGAGAAGCGTTGTTTTCATGGCAGTGCTCCAGGTTTAAAGAGAGGTGTGCGTCAACGGAAAACAGGCGAAACGATCGTCAAGAAGGGGATAACTGGCGGCGTTTGGCAGCTCGAAGTGCCACCATTCGCTGCCGATCCCCACAAAGCCGCCGCCAAACATGATGGCGTTAAGCAGCAGGCGGTTGCGCTGGGCGTGCGGCGGCACGGAGGGGTGATACGGATGAGAACGGTCATCCATCTCATCAAACCCGGCGCCCATATCCAGCACGTTGTTATGTTCATCCATCAGGGTGACGTCGATGGCCGTACCGCGGCTGTGATTGGAGCCAATGGCCACATCCACCACATATTCCGGGTTCGGGCACGCATCCCACAGCTGCGCCTGGGCCTGCTGCGGGCGATAGGCGTCGTAGACCACCAGTTTCAGTCCGGCGAGCGTGGCGATGCCAATTGATTTCGCCAGCGCGGTGGCGGCATCGGTATGCAGCAAACACAGCGCCTCCTGATAGATGGGACGGCCAGTCAGGTTATCGGCGGTGGCGTATTTCAGATCGATATGCAACTCAGGAAACATTCTGGCGACATCAATCAATTCACTCTCTTCGGGCATAGCTCCGCTCCTTTAGCGTTCGAATTGTCCAAACTCTTGTTGTAATTCACGGTTTATCGTCAGACGGTCTGCAAGCGCATCACCCAGCGCCTGGACCACGCCCGACAGCAGCAGGTTGAAAAGACAGCTCACAGGGGCCAGCGAATCCCAGAAGTGGCCGGTATCGGTTTTAACCTGCAATAAATCAATGGGATAATCCCGCGCCCACGGACACCAGATATCGGTGATCAGGGCCATCGGAATACCTTTCTCACTTGCGACCCGACAGTACTGCCGGGCAATGGCGGAATAGGCGCGGGTATCGGTCAGCACCACATAAGGGTGGTCAAAACCGGAGTTGAGCGATTCAACCCAACTGCCGGATAACCCCTCGGAGTAGCTCACGCGCGGGCGCAGGTATTCCAGGTGGCTGAAGAAGGCGTTGGCAATCCCGCGCGTTGACTGGATCCCCAACACAAACACCGCGTCAGCATGGGTGAGCTGATGGACGATCTGCCTGAAGGCATCGGTCTGTGCCAGCTGATAAACATGGGTAATGGCATCCACCTCCAGCGAAAGGGAGTGCTGGAGGCGATCCGAGAGCGGACTTTGCTGTTGCCAGGAGTCCAGACGTTCATTCATTCCCCAGGGCTGGTAAGGATCGCGCAGGCTTTTTTTCGCATCGTCCAGGTTGCGATACCCCAGCTTGCGCAGGAAGCGCCCGACGGTGATCCCACTGGTGCCGGTAGTCAGCGCTACGCTCTCTGCCGTCTCAAACGGTATCAGCGCGGCGTGCGCCAGCATCCAGCTTGCCACACGCTTTTCGCTGGGCGTCAGCTGGCTGAAGGTGGCTTCGATACGGCTCAGCATTTCGGGTTTGGTGGTCATTACCGCCTCGCTGTTAACCGGCTGTCAATGGCCGGAATTCTGTTACCTGGTTAACAATGCATGACGCGTGCCATGTTCACATGACGGCGAAAAGCCGCTATGCTGTAAATTTCATGCAATATTTGATTAACCAGTGATCAACATTTGTGCAGCGTAGTTCACTTTTGGTGCAGTGTGTATGACGGTAAGCAAGAACTTTGAAGGGGCACGCATTTGCGATCCTGAATCGCCCGTCGCCCGTGAGGAAAGTTTGTGATGTGGAGAAACACAGTAATGTTTTGCCAGGTTGCCCTATGGCCTGGCAACGAGATTTATACCTATGCGGTATAGGTTAGATTGAATACGATACTGCGCGGGACTTGAAAAATAATATATATCGCCTGTAATGTTGAGATAAATCTGTCCATTATCGACTTTACGTAAGGCGTTTGCGTCTCGTGTTTTAAGAAAGGGAGTATAATCATCCAGATGAGAAATAAAATTATTGTCTGAAGTTTTATTATCAATCAGGTAATAATGGTAACCGAATGCTGTAGTCGCTCCTGCATCACTTTGCACAATATAAATATTCGCAGAATCATTTAAAGCTGTTTTCTTATATATGCTATATTCCACAGGAAATACCCACCGGGGGATCATATATATAATCCAAATCATCACGATAATAATAACGCCTAATGCGTACCGTTTTTTAAAACCCCGTTCTTTTAGCATAGTCAATACCTGCTCTTATCCAGACCTGATCCGCAGGATCATCTCCATAGGGTGCTGATTCATACCAGGTGCCAAATTTCTTCGGATCCCCGTTACCCGATCGACTTTGCGCCCATCCAGCCCCTCTCAACAGTATTTGTTCAGAAATGCCTGCCGCAGTACCGACGGCACCGTAATTGAAATTACCATAATCGGCATACTGGCGTCCTGATAGTGATTTATAGTCCCACGGTCCATGTAGCCTTACCATCCCATAGAACCAAATGTACGTCAGTGCTGATGGGCCTTTATGGAATCTTGCTATCATCATGTTGTTAACAATGGATGCGCCAGGGGGAACCAGCAAGGAGGTTGGATACGCTGGCGGTGTTGGATGAACGGGTATCGTTGGATAGCGCATAATTAACGCTCCGCCCAACTATCAGCAAACTGTAAATTTCCATCACAAAACTTCCACGTAATTTTATCGTACCTTAACTCAACCAGTTCCAGATGATTATGCTTTTCTTTGGTGGGATCTTTTATGTCGTGCATTAGCGGTGAAACCGAAACTACTTTCACGTTTTCAAGTGTCATGTTGTAATATTCAACTTCCTGTCCTGCATCGTTTATCTTATACCATTTGAATTCCGCAGTCTTAAGTGTTTGTCCGGTCGCTACTGCCTTCATGAGGTAAGGGGAGGATGAGTCAATTTCTTTCTGAAATAACAAAGGTGCATGTTGACGAGTGCCCATTACTTTTCCGGTAAGTGCATCGGTAGGTAATCTCAGACTGTGTGTAAAACCGGTGATTTCAATGCTGCCTTCTCGATCCTGAACGTCTACGCTTCCTTTTATTTCAGTATTGCCATCATCTCGTATCCATAAATAAACCGGTATAGCCATCGCTAAAACTCCATTTTTAATAAGAGTTTATAAATATACGTAAATATCATCTTTTAGCATGCGATTTAGTGTTATTTATTGTTAACCAAGATAATCATGGTTGATGTATTTAGTATTGGCATTTATATAATTTATAAAGCAGGTGAAAGAGGTAATAGTTGATGCCGTATGGGCATACCTTACACATGCGCAGATAAGCGTGATAAAAAACATTAGCAATAAATACAGTGAATACCTTAGCCCCTTCACATTTTTGATAAGATACAAACACAGTGACTAAGAGAAGGAACCCGGCATGGCGAATCTGCCCTGGCGTGTCAGCGTGCGCCTGATGGCTCTCGCAAAGAAAGTGGCGATGGTCATAGGGATTATCGTGGTTGTGCTGCTGGCAGTGAGGGTGTATCTCTCGCAGCAAGGGCCAGCGTTGCATCTCTGGCATACCTGGCGTGCGGATGAAATGAGCGTAAGCGAACTGGATAAGGCGAACTTTGCTGACTATCTCGACCGGGAAAAGGCCATCTTCGCCGATATGGATAACGCGGTTACGGCAAAAACGGAGGGTGAGGAGCGTACCGCGTTAAATCGCTACTACCGCCAGAGCCTGGTGTGGCCCGGAAAATTTGCCCCGGATGCGAATCGCTCGTTTGTGCTGATGCCTGCAGGTAAACCGCGTGGTGCGGTAGTTTTACTGCACGGACTCACCGATTCGCCCTACAGCGTTCGCCATCTTGCCGTTGATTATCAGCAGCGTGGTTTTGTGGCCGTGGTGCCGCGTTTGCCTGGACACGGAACGGCACCAGGTGCGCTGACCAACGTTGACTGGGAAATGTGGCTGGCGGCGACGCGTCTTGCGGTGCGCGAAGCCATCCGTCTGGCGGGGGATAACGTTCCTTTGCATCTGGTGGGCTATTCCAACGGCGGGGCGCTGGCGATGAAATACACCCTGGACGCGCTGGAATCGCCTTCGCTGCGAAAACCTCAGCAACTGGTGTTGTTGTCACCGATGATCGGCGTCACGGCGTTTGCCCGCTTTGCCGGATTCGCTGGCTTACCGGCGCTGTTACCGGCGTTTGCGAAAGCGGCGTGGCTGCACATCGCGCCGGAGTATAACCCGTATAAATACAACTCTTTCCCGGTAAACGCGGCGCGTCAGTCGTGGCTGTTGACGAAGGCGCTGCAGGAGCAGATTGGCCGCGATGCACAAAACCACACGCTGGATCGATTGCCGCCGGTACTGGCCTTTCAGTCGGTGATGGATTCAACCGTCAGTACCCGTGCGGTTGTCACGGGGTTATTTGACCAACTCCCGGCCAACGGCAGTGAACTGGTGGTGTTTGATATCAACCAGGCGGCGAGTTTCCGCCCGTTATTCCGTCCATCGTCGTGGACGGCCCTCTCTGAGCTGTTGCCGTCTGCGCAAAGGCGTTACAGTGTCACTATTGTCACCAACGCCAGTGCGGAGCGTTTCGCCACGGTTGCGAAGCACATCCCCGCAGGCAGTACAGATGAGACCGTGGAGCCGCTGGCGCAGCAGTATCCGCCGGAGGTCTATTCGCTTTCGCATGTCGCCGTGCCTTTCCCGCCGGATGACGATCTTTATGGCCGGCATCCGGCCGTGAAAAACCGCTATGGCATCAGCTTAGGCACCATTGCATTGTGGGGGGAGACATCCGTGCTGAGCGTGGGTAAAGATGCCCTGATGCGGGTGACCTCAAATCCGTTTTACGACTACATGAAGATGCGGATCGACAACCGCATCGGGGCGGAGGAAAAAGGGTGATCCCTTAAGCCGTTAATTTATTAGGTAGCGCTGGTGAAGTATGTTAAACAGTAACTTCCCCGGCGCCTCCCTTATTCTGGAACCCATTCCTGTGCTCACCACGCTGATTTATCGAAGCCAGTTAAATTTATCCTGCCGATCCGCAGAGCTACGCGCGCTGGTCGAACGAGCCAGGATCCGCAACACCAACCAGAACATTACCGGTGTGCTACTCTCGAACGGCAGCGACGTTATGCAAATTCTTGAAGGGTCTGAAGAGAGCGTAGTCAAGCTGTTCCATAAAATTCGCGATGACCAGCGACACAGTGGGGTGGTTGAGCTGATGCGGGACTACGGCCCCCGCAGACGTTTTAACAATGCCGGTATGCTGCTCTTCGACCTGCAGGTTCAGTCGCCAAAAGAGGTACTGCAGTCGGTTCTGGATTACAGCCAACTGGAAAGCTACCTGACATCTGATGATCGGGTGTTTAAATTCATTCAGAGTTTTATTACCGGTAAGCACGCGGGCAATTCGAGGGCGCCAGCGGATGCGGCAAAATGGACGCTTTCACGCGAGAAAGCCCCCTTTGGTGAGGCCGTGGGGCTTATTGCCGACCAAATCTGCCAGTTCGCACTGCAGCCGATTGTCGAACCTTCGGAAGGGAAAATCAGTTCACTTGAAGCGCTTATTCGCAGTAACGATGGCGGCAGCCCGGAACATTTCTTTAAAACGCTCGATCAGGACAAGATCTACGAAGTGGATTTGCAAACCAAAAAGTATGCCTTTGCACTGGCAGAGAAACTGGGGATTGGCAGCCATAAAATTGCGGTGAATCTGTTGCCCATGTCGCTGGTCAATGTGCCGGGGGCGGTGGAGTTTCTGGTGGATCAAATCAGTCTGCACGGGCTACAGCCGGAGCAGGTGATCATTGAAGTGACGGAAAATGAAATGATTTCCGGTTTCAACAAGTTCAACAGCGCCATTAAACGGCTTCGCGGCGAAGGCATAGGCCTGGCGATTGATGATTTCGGCTCTGGCTATGCGGGGCTTTCTCTGCTTACCCGCTTCCAGCCGGATAAAATCAAGATCGACCGGGAAATTGTCAGCAATATCCATCTCAGCGGTGCGAAACAGGCGATTGTCAGATCGATAGTGAGCTGCTGCACCGACCTGGAAATCACGCTGGTGGCGGAAGGTATCGAGAAGCTGGAGGAGTGGTGCTGGCTGGAGTCCGCCGGTATTCGTCGTTTCCAGGGGTTTCTGTTTGCCCGGCCGCAGGTTAACGGGGTGGGCGATATTCACTGGCCACACCTGGTACGATAACGCTTTTTCCTCCCTGATTATTTCCCCTTTGGCCAGCCTGTGTTTAAATAGCTAAAACGGTTTAACATAGTTTAGCTACGGGGATGTCATGGATAAAATCTGGGTACTCGGTGATGCGGTGGTGGATTTACTGCCAGAGGGGGAAGGTAAATTGCTACAGTGCCCCGGCGGCGCACCGGCAAATGTGGCGGTCGGCATCGCCCGCCTGGGCGGGAAAAGTGCCTTTATTGGCAGGGTTGGCGACGATCCGTTTGGCCGCTTTATGCACAAAACGCTGGCAGATGAGCAGGTTGATGTGCAGTGGATGCGTCTTGACCCGGCACACCGCACTTCAACGGTGGTGGTTGATCTGGACGAACAGGGCGAACGCTCGTTTACGTTTATGGTTCGCCCCAGCGCCGATCTGTTTCTCGACTCCACCGATCTGCCGCCCTTCAGGGCCAGAGAGTGGCTGCACGTCTGCTCCATTGCGCTCAGCGCGGAGCCGAGTCGCTCTGCCACTTTTCAGGCGATGGATGCAATTAAAAAAGCCGGTGGTTTTGTCAGCGTCGACCCCAACATTCGCCCCGACCTCTGGCAGGATGAGGGCGATCTTCGCCGTTGCCTCGAACAGGCGTTACAGCGCGCGGATGTGGTCAAACTCTCCGTCGAAGAGCTGACGTTTTTAACCGGTGAAGCGATTGTGGAAGCCGGTCTGGCGACGCTGATGCGCCATTGTCCGGCCCGCCTGGTGCTGGTGACGCGGGGTAAAGAGGGGGTAATGGCCTGGCATGAGGGCATCACGACACACTATCCGGCCACGCCGGTAGCGTGTGTTGACACCACCGGCGCAGGCGATGCGTTCGTCGCAGGATTGCTGTTCGGCCTGGCCTCGTCAGGCCAGGATCTGGCAACAACCCTCGCACTGGCCCAACGCTGTGGCGCGCTGGCCACCACCGCCAAAGGAGCAATGACCGCGCTGCCGTATCACCACAATCTGTAATTCTTCCTCCCTGGCCGCCCGTCGGCGGCCTGAATTGTCGCCTCGATCACACTTACTAAAACGGTTTAGCAAAAAGTATTGCCGATCCAAAATTCACGGGTTTAGTATCAGCAACCTAAACCGGTTTAGCAATTTAGCATTATCACAACACTATTTTTAGGGATGCGACAAAATGTATAAAAAACGCAGACTTGCCGTGATGATTGGCATGCTGGCCGGTAGTACCTCTGTTTTTGCCCAGACCGATATGATAAGCATTGAATCGCGCCTGGCGGCGCTGGAACAGCGTCTTCAGGATGCGGAAATGCGCGCCCAGAATGCGGAGAAACGCGCAACGGCAGCAGAACAAAAAACGCAGCAGCTGGTTGCCGCGCAGCAGCAGACACAGACCACCACCCAGGAGGTGGCCCAGCGTACCACGGTGCTGGAGAAGAAAGCCGATCAGAGCAGCGGGTTTGAATTTCACGGTTATGCCCGCTCAGGCCTGCTGATGAATGACGCGGCGTCGAGCAGCAAAAGCGGTCCGTATCTGACGCCTGCCGGGGAAACCGGGGGCGCAGTCGGGCGTCTGGGTAACGAAGCGGATACCTACGTTGAGCTGAATGTGGAACACAAACAGACCCTGGAGAGCGGGGCGACCACGCGCTTTAAGGCCATGTTAGCCGACGGGCAAAAGACCTATAACGACTGGTCAGCCGATACCAGCGATCTTAACATTCGTCAGGCCTTTGCCGAGCTGGGCAATCTGCCTGATTTCACCGGCGCGCTGAAAGGGAGTACCTTCTGGGCCGGTAAACGCTTTGACCGCGATAACTTTGATATTCACTGGCTGGATTCTGACGTGGTGTTCCTTGCCGGTACCGGCGGCGGTGTGTATGACGTGAAGTGGAATGATACGCTGCGCAGCAACTTCTCGATTTACGGCCGCAACTTCGGCAGCGAAGAGCAGATCGACAACAACGTGCAGAACTATATCCTCAGCATGAATCACTTTGCCGGGCCATTCCAGCTGATGGTGAGCGGGCTGCGGGCGAAGGATAACGACGAGCGTAAGGACAGCAACGGCGATCTGATTAAAACCGATGCGGCGAACACCGGCGTGCATGCCCTGGTGGGTCTGCACAATGATAGCTTCTACGGCCTGCGCGAGGGTTCCGCGAAAACGGCGTTGCTGTACGGTCACGGTCTGGGGGCGGAAGTAAAAAGCATCGGCTCGGATGGTGCACTGCTGGCAGAAGCCGATACCTGGCGCTTCGCAAGTTACGGTGTCACGCCGCTCGGCGGTGGCTGGCATATCGCACCTGCGGTGCTGGCGCAGAGCAGTAAAGATCGCTACGTCAAAGGTGACAGCTACGAGTGGGTTACGCTCAACACCCGGCTCATCAAAGAGGTTACGCAGAATTTCGCCCTGGCGTTTGAGGGCAGCTATCAGTACATGGATTTGAACCCGGAAGGCTACAAAGATCGCAACGCCGTTAACGGCAGCTTCTACAAGCTGACCTTCGCGCCGACCTTAAAAGCGGGCAAGATCGGCGATTTCTTCAGCCGTCCTGAACTGCGCCTGTTCGCCACCTGGATGGACTGGAGCAGCAAACTGGATAACTACGCCAGCGATGACGCCTTTGGCAGCAGCGGCTTTAACGCTGGCGGGGAATGGAACTTTGGGGTCCAGATGGAAACCTGGTTTTAACCCTTCACGCTCCCGCACGGCGGGAGCGTATCAAACATCATAAAAATGAAGTCAGGCAGAGGTAACTATGGATTTTGATAATATTTCCCGTGCGCTCATTCCGCTGCTCGGTGGCAAAGAGAACATCGCCAGTGCCGCACACTGCGCAACGCGCCTTCGTCTGGTACTGGTTGACGATGCGCTTGCCGATCAGCAGGCCATCGGCAAGGTCGAGGGGGTGAAAGGCTGTTTTCGTAACGCGGGTCAGATGCAGGTGATTTTTGGCACCGGAGTGGTTAACAAAGTTTACGCGGCCTTTATTCAGGCCGCAGGGATCGGTGAATCGAGCAAGTCAGAAGCGGCAGATCTCGCGGCGCGTAAGCTCAATCCGTTCCAGCGTATTGCCCGTCTGCTTTCCAATATTTTTGTGCCGATCATTCCTGCCATTGTGGCGTCCGGTTTGTTGATGGGCCTGCTAGGGATGGTGAAAACCTACGGCTGGGTGAATGCCGATAACGCCATCTACATCATGCTGGATATGTGCAGCTCGGCGGCGTTTATCATTTTACCGATTCTGATTGGCTTCACGGCCGCACGTGAGTTTGGCGGTAACCCTTATTTAGGCGCCACGCTCGGCGGTATTCTGACTCACCCGGCGCTGACCAACGCCTGGGGCGTGGCGTCCGGCTTCCACACCATGAACTTTTTCGGCCTTGAGATTGCCATGATTGGCTATCAGGGAACGGTGTTCCCGGTGCTGCTGGCCGTCTGGTTTATGAGCATTGTGGAGAAAAACCTGCGTCGCGTCATCCCGGATGCGTTAGACCTGATCCTGACGCCGTTCCTGACCGTCATTCTCTCCGGTTTTATCGCGCTGTTGATTATCGGCCCGGCGGGACGCGCGTTAGGCGATGGCATCTCCTTCATTCTGAGCACCCTGATTACCCACGCGGGCTGGCTGGCCGGTTTGCTGTTCGGCGGGCTCTATTCGGTGATTGTTATTACCGGCATTCACCACAGCTTCCACGCGATTGAAGCCGGGCTGCTGGGGAATCCGTCGATCGGCGTTAACTTCCTGCTGCCGATCTGGGCCATGGCGAACGTAGCGCAGGGTGGCGCGTGTCTGGCGGTGTGGTTCAAAACCAAAGACGCAAAAATTAAAGCCATTACTTTACCGTCGGCGTTCTCTGCCATGTTGGGCATCACCGAAGCCGCCATCTTTGGTATCAACCTGCGTTTCGTGAAACCGTTTGTGGCCGCGCTGATCGGCGGTGCGATGGGCGGCGCATGGGTGGTGTCGGTGCATGTCTACATGACGGCGGTAGGGCTGACGGCGCTGCCGGGCATGGCAATCGTGCAGGCCAGTTCGCTGCTCAACTATATTATCGGCATGGTAATTGCCTTTGGCGTGGCGTTCACCGTCTCGCTGCTGCTGAAATATAAAACGGACTCTGAATAATGACATTACCTTCCCGCTGGCCTGCCGTGCTGCAGGCTGTCATGAAAGGGCAACCGCGCGCGCGCGCCGACCGCCACTATCCGCAGTGGCATCCGGCGCCGGTGACGGGGCTGATGAACGATCCGAACGGTTTTATCTGGTTTGCCGGGCGTTACCATCTGTTTTATCAGTGGAACCCGCTGGACTGCGATCACCGCTATAAATGCTGGGGGCACTGGAGTTCGGACGATCTGCTGCACTGGCAGCACGAGCCCATGGCGCTGATGCCAGATGAAGAGTACGACCGCAACGGTTGCTATTCCGGCAGCGCCGTGGACAACAACGGGGTGCTGACGCTGTGCTATACCGGCAACGTGAAGTTCGATGACGGCAGCCGCACCGCCTGGCAGTGCCTGGCCGTGGAACAACCGGACGGGACCTTTAAAAAGCTGGGGCCGGTGCTCGCGCTGCCGGATGGCTACACCGGCCACGTGCGCGATCCGAAGGTGTGGCAGCACGACGGGATGTGGTACATGGTGCTCGGCGCGCAGGATGTGCAAAAGCGCGGCAAAGTGCTGCTGTTCAGGTCTGCCGATTTGCACACGTGGGTATTGTGCGGAGAAATCGCCGGTCACGGCGTCAACGGACTGACGGAGGCGGGATACATGTGGGAGTGCCCGGACCTGTTTGCCCTCGACGGGACGCACGTTATGATCTGCTGCCCGCAGGGGCTGGCGCGTGAGCCGCATCGTTACCTGAACACCTATCCGGCAGCCTGGATGAGCGGGGCGTTTGACTATCAGCGCGGCGCATTTGAGCACGGTGCGTTACACGAGCTGGACGCCGGTTTTGAGTTTTACGCCCCGCAAACGACGCTGGCGGAAGATGGCCGACGGATCCTGATGGGCTGGATGGGCGTGCCTGACGGGGAAGAGATGCTGCAGCCCACCCGGTCACAGGGCTGGATCCATCAGATGACCTGCCCGCGAGAGCTGCGCTACCGCGACGGCAAGCTCTGGCAGACCCCGGTGCGTGAGCTGGAAGCGCTGCGCGAAGAGGAGCAGCACTGGCAGGGCAACGCCTGCGATGCGCCGGTGCTTGATGCCTCGCGCCTTGAGTTCGAGCTGAGTGCAGCCTCCTCGAAACTGGATTTTGCCGGTGCGCTGCACCTCACGGTCGATGGCAATGGCCTGCGTCTGGAACGTGCCAGCCTGAAAACGGGTGAGACGTTAACCCGCTACTGGCTGGGTGAGGTTCACCATCTGCGCGTTCTGTGCGACCACTCCAGCGTCGAAATTTTCATCAACCACGGTGAAGGGGTGATGAGCAGCCGCTATTTTCCTGACCAACCGGCCCGGGTGCGATTCGAAGGTGCGTCCGACATCACATTACGCTACTGGTCGCTGCGCGCCTGCATGGTAGAATAGCGGTTTTGGCAGCCGGATCTAAGTCGTTGTGAGAAAAACAAAACGCGTCACCATTAAAGACATCGCGGAGCTGGCGGGAGTGTCCAAAGCCACCGCCAGCCTGGTACTGAACGGACGCAGCAAAGAGCTTCGCGTGGCGGAAGAGACCCGTGAACGCGTGCTGGCCATTGCGAAAGAGCATCACTACCAGCCCAGCATTCACGCCCGGTCGCTGCGCGATAACCGCAGTCACACCATTGGTCTGGTGGTCCCGGAGATCACCAACTACGGGTTTGCCGTCTTTTCTCACGAACTGGAGACGCTGTGCCGCGAGGCTGGCGTTCAGCTGCTCATCTCCTGTAGCGATGAAAATCCGGGGCAGGAGACCGTGGTGGTCAACAACATGGTGGCGCGTCAGGTCGACGGGCTGATTGTGGCCTCCAGCATGCTCAACGATGCGGATTACCAGAAACTGAGCGAGCAGCTGCCCGTGGTGCTCTTTGACCGCCACATGAATGACAGCTCGCTGCCGTTGGTGATCACCGATTCCATTACCCCGACAGCCGAACTGGTGGCCGAGATTGCCCGCCAGCACCCCGATGAGTTCTATTTTCTCGGTGGACAGCCACGTCTTTCCCCTACGCGCGACCGCCTCGAAGGGTTTAAGCAGGGTTTGCGCGACGCGAACGTTACGCTGCGCCCAGAGTGGATCATCCACGGAAATTATCACCCGAGTTCCGGATATGAGATGTTCGCCGAACTCTGTGCCCGCCTGGGCCGTCCGCCAAAAGCCCTGTTCACCGCCGCCTGCGGTCTGCTGGAAGGGGTGCTGCGCTACATGGGTCAGCACAACCTGTTGCATAGTGATATCCGGTTAGCCAGTTTTGACGATCACTATTTATACGACTCGCTCACTATTCCGGTGGATACCGTCCGTCAGGATAATCGTCAGCTGGCATGGCACTGCTTTGACCTGATTGGCAAGTTAATCGACGGTGAGATGCCTGAACCCGTACAGCGAAAACTGGATGCCACCCTGCAGCGGCGCTACAAAGCGGCAGAATAGCCCTGCCGGACGACGGGATACTTCAATAACTTTAATTAATTTAAGTTTTGGTTTAGCCGATAACCATAAGGAATAATTTTCCTTGAGGTATCGGTTCATGTCGTTAAAAAAATCATCCCTGATTGTCTTTTTCTCGCTGCTTTTCTTCTTTATCGCCAGCACGCTCACCAGCGTTGGCCTCATCATCAAAAGTAATAACTCCCTGGATAATGTGAACAAAGAGATCCAGGTGGTGCTGTCGATTATTGATCCCATCAACCATAGCCGTACGTTGCGCGTCCGGGTGATGGAGTATGTGAAGATGGTAGAGGCGGGCGCATCTGCGGATGAGTCGGCGAAGCTCGCGGCAGTAAAAGAGGCGCTGACCAAAGCCGATCGCGCCTTTGCTGCCTTTATGGCGTCTCCCCGTCTGACGGATGAAGCGCCGATGGTGAGCGCCTATCAGGATGCCTGGCAGAATTACCGCAACCAGGGGCTGGCACCGCTCATTGATGCTGCCGCCGCGCACGATATTGCCAAATTCAACGCCCTGATGCCGGAAGTCTCGCGCCTCGATCGTCAGTATGAGATCGTTCTTGACCAGGTTCTGGCCGTACATCAGGCCTATGCCAAAAACCTGAACGAAGATGCGAGCAGCAACTTTGTTTCCGGCCTGGCGATTATCGCCGGTATCGCTCTGCTGTTTGTGCTGGTGATTGTTGCCGTCAGCCTGCTGATGAAGCGCCTTGTTCTGGCGCCGGTTAATCTGGCTCGTGAACACTGCAGCCAGATTGCGGCGGGCAAACTGGACATTCCGGTACCGGTGAAGGGGAATTCCGGCAATGAGATCGATCACCTGATGGGCTCCATGGAGCAGATGCGTCAGGCGCTGCTGACGACCATCGCCCAGGTGCGCGACGCGAGTCATACCGTGACCCACGCTGCACAGGAAATTGCCTCCGGGAATATCGATCTGGCTTCGCGTACCGAGCAGCAGGCGTCTGCGTTAACCCAGACGGCGGCCAGCATGGAAGAGCTGAGCGCGACCGTAGCCAATAACACCGACAACGTCTGCCAGGCCGGGAAACTGGTGCAGGACGCGGTGAAAAATGCCCACACCGGGGAAGCCGTGACCCGTGAAGTGATTGAAACGATGAATACCATCGCCGCGAACTCGAAGCGCATCGAGGACATTACCAGCGTGATTAACAGCATCGCTTTTCAGACCAACATTCTGGCACTCAACGCGGCGGTAGAAGCGGCGCGCGCCGGTACCCAGGGGCGTGGTTTTGCCGTGGTCGCCAGCGAAGTTCGCACGCTGGCGCAGAAAAGTGCGGTGGCGGCGAAGGATATCGAAAACCTGATCGCCCAGTCGGTTTCCAGCGTGAAAAACGGCGCCGAACTGGTAGGGCGCTCCGGTGAGGTCATTGACTCGATTATCAGCTCCGTTAATAAAGTGAATACGTTGATGGAGCAGATCTCTGTGGCCTCTGAAGAGCAGAGTCGCGGTATCAGTCAGGTCGGGCAGGCAGTGACGGAGATGGATGGTGTGACCCAGCAGAACGCCGCGCTGGTGCAACAGTCCGCCGCGGCGGCCGCGTCGCTGGAAGAGCAGGCCCAGCAGCTCACGCGGAGTATTTCGAGTTTTAGTTTGCCAGTGCAAGCTTGATATTATTGTGGATTGTAGGCCGGGTGAGCGTAGCGCCACCCGGCAATAAAGGCGGCTAAGTTGTTGGTTTCAGCTTAATCTTGCGAAAGAATTTTGATTCAACAACCGGCGTGACGAGCATTATCTTTGGCGATGTTTCGCTGATAGTCGATGTAGCCGAAGGCATACCAGTAGCGCCGGGAATAAAAAGAAAATTAATCCTGTCAGGAATGCGTCATCCCCATGAAAATGCAGTATGGCATTAAAAAATACGCCAGCAGCCACGCCGACCACTAATAAAAATATGAACACCCAAACAGTGTGGTACCAGAGGATATAATTCGTCAGTCTGCCTATCATTACCAGATTGCTCCTTTTTAATGTATCTGTTTCTATTTCCTGCTGCAGGGCGTGACGCTATGAATAATAGACAGAGATGTAATGATTACAAACTTTTAACTAAAAATACTTAATTAAGCCTCGCTTTAGATTATTGTTAAATAGAAGGTTTTTTGGATGATTATAGGAATAGTCTCACCAACTGAAATAGGGCATTTAAAAAGCATCGATATAAAACCTGATGAATAAACAAGCTGATTTAAAAGCGCGAACAGATCGGCATTATGACAGGTTCTCATTTTTATGCTGTTTCCATTCGTCAGCCGCAAAAAGCGTAAACCACATTGATTACGATGTTTTTGAAAATTTTTAGCAATATTTTTGCTCCTCATCCGTCTACCTCATCACAAGCCATAATCAGTTACAGTAAATGAGGTCAACACCATGAGAGAGTTTGATATGCACGGCAGAGGTCACGGGCGCGGATTCGGTCGCCACCGTATGGGCAAGGGTTTAGTCATCGGCGCGGTCATTTTTATCGTGCTCGGTCTGCTGGTGATGTCCCTGTGGAACGCATTACTCCCGGCGATCCTCGGCGTGAAAGCCATTGGATTCTGGCAGGCGCTGGGCATTCTGATACTGAGTCGGATCCTGTTCGGGGGGCTGGGGTTCCGTCCGGGTATGTTTGGGGCGCACCGCCGGATGCACGAACGCTGGATGAACATGACGCCGGAACAGCGTGAAGCGTTCATGCAGCAGCGCCGGGAAGGATTTGGTCGTCATGGTCGTGGGCACTGTGGCTGGCATGGCCACCGTGACGACAAGCGCGAAGACAACGCGCCGAAAGCGCCGGACGTAGAGTGAGCGAGATGAAAACCGGGGAGGCGGGCAGATCCTTGCTGATGTCGGCGGTTAATGCCTGCCGCGCCCGGCTGAGCGCCTTTATTCGCGGAAGAACGCCGGTACGTGACGACGCCGACGATATTTTGCAGGAGATCACGTATCAGCTGATGAAGGTGGAACAACCGGTCGAAAACGTTGCCGCATGGCTGTTTCGCGCGGCGCGAAATGAGATGACCGACCGGGCACGCAAAAAGCGTGAAGTGCCGCTCTCCGGTTATTTCAGCTTCACTGGCGAGGAGGATGACGATTTCCCGGAAGACGAGATCGCTGAAACCCTGTTCGGTGTTCCGCATACCCCGGAAGAGGAGTACCTCAAAACGTTGCTGTGGGAAGAACTGGGGCAGGCGCTGGCTGAACTGCCCGCCGCGCAGCGCGAGGTCTTTGAAAAGACGGAGTTGCAGGGCTACAGCATTAAATTGCTGGCCGGCGAAACCGGGGTCAGCGAGCAGGCGTTGTTATCGCGTAAGCATAAGGCTGTGCTGTTCCTGCGAACGCGATTGCGGGACGTTTATGACGCGCTGACAGGGAGTTAATACGCCCGGCAGACAAAACCTTACACTGCCGGGACTTGTAGATTCATCACTATCGTTTATGATCGGGGCGTCTTGTTATTTTGGAACGTTATGCGCAACCGTCAGCTTCTGGGTAAATGGCTTCTGATAATCACGTGTCTGGCAATGGCAATTTGCCTGGTCCAGCGTGCGGTTTATCTCAACCATTTTTTACAGGGGCTGGATCCTCAGGTGCAAACGGTCATGATGGCTGACGCCCCGGGTCAGGAGGCTGAACAGTCCGGCCCGTCGCCGTGTCAACTTGGCGCACAGTCTTTGCTTTGTGCCCAGCCGCTGTTTTTTGACGGTGCGCTACCGGCGATTATTATCTTCTTCGCTCTGCTGCAGTTGTTTACCCAACGGCGCACATTTCTCTCCAGGGAGCAGCCTGTCCAGGTACCGCCTCCCCGAATACACCTCAAAAACTGCGTTTTCCGTGAATGAAAAGCATCGTCACCACACGATAATTTTCACTATTCACGGAGTAAAACATGGTTAACCTTTTCAGGGGACTCGTCCTCCTGTGGCTGTCCTGCATGGGAATTGCTCATGCGGCAGATACGGGCTGGCTGGTGTCACCGCAAAACGATCACGCCCGCATCCGCTTTCAGGCTGAGCGGGATCAAGACCGCATCATCGGCCTGCTCAGCGTCGAGCTGCAGCCCGGCTGGAAAACCTACTGGCGTTCGCCGGGCGAGGGCGGCGTGGCCCCCAAAATCAGCTGGCCACAGGGCGTTAAGGATACCTGGTACTGGCCGGTACCTTCGCGCTTTGATATTTCAGGCCTGACGACCCAGGGCTACCACGATAGCGTTACGATCCCCATTACGATCGCCGGGACGGACGCGGATGTGCTCGACGCCACGCTTACGCTCTCAACCTGCAGCAACGTCTGTCTGTTGACGGACTACGCGCTGCATCTCGATTTCCGCACGCCAGCGGATGCGGGCTTTCGTACGGCATTCGAAGACGCGATGCGTTCAATACCCGGTTCGTCTGGCGTGTCGTCAGATTTCAGCGCCTGGTTATCAGACGGCAAGCTGATGATGACGGGCACGACGGAAGGCGAATGGGTCAATCCCGGGATCTATTTTGACCCGCTGGAGGGTGACATTCTGCCCGGCGAACCGGTGATTAAGCACACCGGAAACCGGCTTCAGGTCGCGGTTCCGGTCACCGATGAGTGGGGCGATAAACCCGCGACGCTTGCGGGGAAAACGCTGTCATTTGTCGTCACCAACGGCGATAAAGCCCAGCAAACGCAACTGACTGTAGGCGCAGCCCCCGCAGACGCAGTGCAGAGTGCGCCCGCGGGAACAGCAAAAATGCTGGCCTTTGCCCTGCTGGGCGGGCTGATCCTGAACCTGATGCCCTGCGTATTGCCGGTAATGGGCATGAAACTCAGCAGCGTCCTGCAGGCGGGGACGGACACGCGGAAGATCCGGCTGCGTTTCCTGGCGACCACTGCGGGTATTCTGACCTCCTTTATGCTGCTGGCCACGATGGTGACCGTCCTGAAAGTGACCGGCGCGTCGCTGGGCTGGGGCATCCAGTTCCAGAACCCGTGGTTTATTGGGCTGATGGTCGCCGTGACCTTTATCTTTGCGCTGAACCTGTTTGGTGCGTTTGAGCTGTTTCTGCCTTCCGCCGCCACCGGACGGCTCGCTACAACGGGTGGAACCGGACTGACGGGCAGCTTCTGCGAAGGCATGTTTGCCACGCTGCTCGCCACGCCGTGTTCCGCGCCGTTCCTCGGTACGGCCGTGGCCTTCGCGCTGGGCGCGCCGCTGCATTCACTGTGGCTTATCTTCCTGATGCTCGGCGTGGGCATGAGTTTGCCGTGGCTGTTCGTCGCGTTGATCCCCAAAACCGCCTTGTTGCTACCAAAACCAGGCCGCTGGATGAATACCCTGAAGGTGATTCTGGGGGTGATGATGCTGGCCTCCAGCCTGTGGCTGGTGACGTTGCTGAGTCTGCATCTGGGCGAGACGTTCAGCCACATCCTGATGCTGCTTCTGATTGTGGTTGCCATTGTGGCCTGTGTGCTAAGCGCTCAGAAAACGTCGCCGCTGTTCTGGGTGGTAGCGCTCGTGCTGGCCATATTGGGCGGATATCAGCTGCGCGGGATAGTGAACGCAACGCCGGTTACCACGACTGAGAATAGCGAACAGACGATCCCGTGGCAGCCGCTCAGTGAGGAGGCAATCAGCGATGCGCTTGCGCAGGGGAAACGGGTGTTTGTGGATATCTCGGCGGACTGGTGCGTCACCTGCAAGGTGAATGAGCACCGGGTGCTCAATCAGCCGGAGGTTATCGCCGCGCTGCGCCAGCCGGATGTGGTGGCGCTACGCGGAGACTGGAGTCAGCCATCAGAGACGATTGCGGCGTTTCTGAAAACACGCAACCGCTACGCCATCCCGTTTAATCAGGTGTATGGCCCCGGAACGCCGGAGGGCGACATCCTCTCGCCACTGCTGGACAAACGCACCCTGATGACCACTCTGAACAAAGCAAAAGGCTAACGCTGTTATGAAAAAAATCCTTATTACGTTTCTGCTGTTTTTCGCGTCAGCCCAGGTCATGGCGGCGGACCCGATCACTCCGGATCAGGAGCAACGCGCTCAGAAGCTGGTCTACGATTTTCTGTTTAACGACCCGGATTCGCCGCGTATCGGTGCCAAAAATCCAAAACTGACGCTGGTGGTCTTTACGGACTACAACTGTCCCTACTGCAAAAAATTCGATCCGTATCTGGAGAAGATCGTCGAGAAACATCCTGAGGTGGCAGTGGTGTTTAAGTTCCTGCCATTCCGTTCGGAGAGCTCGCTGACTGCCGCGCGCGACGCGTTAACCGTCTGGCGTTCACATCCTGAGCAGTTTATGAAATTCAACGAGACCCTGATGGCGAAAAAAGGGTATCACGATGACGCCAGCATTCAGGAGGCGCAAAAGCGCGCGGGCGTGAATGTTGCAACGCCGGATGATACGAGCCTGGTCACGGTAAAACGCAGCCTGCTCATCGCCGAAAAACTGGGTATTCAGGGGACACCGGCCACGCTGATTGGCGAAGGATTGTTACCCGGCTGGGTACCGTTTGAACAGTTTGATGAAATGGTCACTGATGCACTGAAAAACCGCTAACCTGTAGGGGGCCGCAGGCCCCCGAACAAACCGGAGAGGGACATGAAAAAATTACTGTTACTTTCGCTGCTGACCGCGTCAGGGCTGGCGCAGGCTGCGGATACGATACCTGATGTCGTGAAGACCTTTAGCGAGCAGCAGGAGATTACGATCCTCAAGAAAATTGACGTGCCCGGTGGCGCACCCGCCTGGCTGGGGCAATATCAGGACATGGGGGTGACGCTCTTTCTGACACCTGACGGAAAGCACGTAATTTCGGGTTATCTCTATGACGAGAAGGGTAAAAACCTCAGCGAGGGTATTTTTCAGAAAGAGATCTACGCCCCGATGGGACGCGAAATGTGGGAACAGCTTAACGCCGCGCACCCCCTGAAAGAGGGGGCGGATAACGCGCCACGCAAAGTCTTTGTCTTCGCTGACCCGTTCTGCCCGTACTGCAAGGCATTCTGGTCGGAAGCACAGCCGTGGGTGAAGGCGGGTAAGGTGCAGCTCAACACGCTGCTGGTGGCGTTTCTCAACCCGAACAGCGGCCGTAACGCATCTGCGATCCTGAATGCAAAAGATCCGGTTACGGCGTGGAAGGAGTACGAACTGTCCGGCGGGAAAAAACTGCCAAAACCGGAAGGCACGGCGTCGCGTGAAACCGTGGCGATACTGCAAAAACACCAGGCGTTGATGGACAGTCTGGGGGCGAATGCCACGCCGGCCATTTATTATCTGAATGACCAGAACGAGCTCCAGCAGGTTGTCGGTATGCCGGACGCGAAGCAGCTTGAGGCGATGTTCGGGCCGAAGCCGTAAAAAATCAGGCAGAAACAGGGCGTTTCTGCCTGACATTCACTTAGCTTCCCCAGCGTCCTTTCAGGTAGTTTACCGCCTGCTGCGTCTGCGGCTGGTTGAGGTAATCTTCGCGGAACAGGATAGTGCCATTCACGTTCGGCAGGGCGTCGTTGAGATCGAGCTGTTTTTTCAGCTCCGGCACGCCGCCCTGAACCGTCCAGTCCGGCTCATTTCTCGACGGCTCGCCCACTTTATAGAACGCAATGCCGATGTACAGACGGGTATGGGTCGGTTTCACCACGTCGGCCCACCATTTGGTCAGCACGTCATAGCGCGCCGCATCCCGGGAGAACGGCCAGTAGATTTGCGGGGCAATGTAGTCCAGCAGCCCCTGTTGCACCCACTGACGGGTATCAGCGTAGGATTCATCATACGCCGCCGCGCCACGGGTGTCGGATCCTGCCGGGTCGAAAGAGCGGTTACGCCAGACACCCGCCGGGCTGACGCCAAACTCAACGTCGGGTTTTGTCTGTTTAATTGCGCGGGAAACCTGAACGATCAGCTGCTGCGTATTGTGCCGACGCCAGTCGGCTTTGGAGCTAAACCCCTGGCCGTATTGTCTGTAGGTCTGCGCATCATTCAGCGTTGAGCGGGGCGATTCGGCATAAAAGTAGTCATCAAACTGTACGCCGTCTATCGGGTAATTCGCCACCACCTCGGTCACCACCCGGGTTATCCAGTCACGCACCTCCGGGATGCCCGGGTCGAGCACAAACCGATCGCCTGCGATGCGAACCCACTCAGGGTGCTGCACGTAGACGCTGGACGGTTGCTGGTATGAGGTGCGGTTCAGCGCGGCGATGGTTGACGGTCTGGTATTGGTTGAAACGCGATAGGGGTTGAACCAGGCGTGAACTTTCATCCCACGCTTGTGGGCTTCATCAAGCATAAACTGCAGCGGATCGTAGCCCGGATACTCGCCGATGTTGCCGGTAAGCATATCTGACCACGGCAGGATTTTGGACGACCAGAGCGCCGTGCTGTCCGGTTTCACCTGGAAAAACACCGTGTTAATTCCCAGGCGTTTAAGATTGTCGAGTTTGTCGATCAGCGCCTGCTTTTGCATCGCGATACGCTGGTCAGCACTGCGGCCATTCACCGACGCCACCGGCGGCCAGTCAAGGCGGGAGACAGTCGCCAGCCAGATCCCACGCATCGGCTCATTTGCCTGCTGCGTCGGTTTGCTTGTGGTCGGGAGCGGTGTGACCAGCGACTTTGGGGGTTTTGAGGAGCAACTAACAAGTAAAAGCGCGCAGCCAAGCAGCGCACCCGTCCGTTTTACATGTCGCATCATTTGCGTATTAGCTCTTGGTTATCCGACTATTGGCCCAGGGGTTAAAGGCGGGCGCCTCGGGTTCAGCGGCCCCGTTATCATTGAGGGAATCCAGATACAGGGCTTCAACTTCCGCGCGCGCCCAGGGGGTGCGGCGCAGGAATTTCAGGCTCGACTTCACACTTGGGTCTTTTCTGAAACAGTTGATTTTGATTCGGTTACCTAACTCGCTCCAGCCGTATCGCGCCACCAGGGCGTTGACCATCATCTCCAGCGTAACGCCATGCAAAGGATCTTTGGAAATATGTGCAGTCATAGGCGTTCGGTGTCTCGATTGTCAGGAGGTTGGGGTAAACGCTGAAAGGGTACAAGAAAGCAGGGGAAGCGGCAATTTAAGCTTGCGTTTCTTCACCCCATCGGGGTGAAGAAACGGCGACGACGGCTTATTTTTTATCGTTGAACAGTTCCGGTGCCCATGGAGTGGGATCAACTTCCATAAACGGCGCACGTTCAAAGCGGTCCTTTAGCGCCCACGGTACCGTGCAGTCGAAGACAGTCTTGCAGGAAATGCCGTTTCCTCGGATCGAGGTGCTGTAGTCCGGCGACTGCGACGGATCCAGTTGGTGGCCACGGATCCCCGGAATGTTGGTGATGCTCACATCGCCCTGCATACGGGTGGTCATCGCCCACAGGATGTCGTCACTGTCGAAGATGTCCACGTCTTCATCCACGAGGATAATGTTTTTCAGCTCGGAATAGGTGGCTAAGGCGATAAGCGCCGCCTGGCCCTGACGTCCTTCGTCTGAGGGCTGGCGTTTTTTCACCTGTAAAATGCCGAGGAATTTACCGCCCCCGGCGGTGTGTGCGTAGACGTTCTGCAGAAAACCAGGGATGGCCTCTTCGACCGCGTTGCGAATGCTGGCCTCTGTCGGCAAACCGGCCAGCGTGGTGTGCTCTTCGCCCGGGCCCACCAGCGTCTGCAGGATCGCGTGGTTTCGCATGGTGACCGCTTTCACTTTGATAACCGGTAAGGACGGGTTGGCTTCACCGCAGTAGCCCGGGAACTCCGGCATGGCGTGGCCGGTGTTGGTGTGCTGATCTTCTCTTACGCGCACGCCAGGAAGCAGTTCGCCCTCAATGATGATTTCCGCCCGCGCGATCGCTTTCTCTTTTACCGCCACACCCTGTACCAGTTCCACCGGCTGCTGGCGTAATGCACCGGCGACGCCAAGCTCGTTGTAACCGAATGGCGTGGTTGGCGCTTCGAAACAGGCCCCAATGTAGATAGCCGGGTCAAGTCCCATATTGATGGTGACCGGCAGCGGTTTGCCCGCCGCTTCGGCCTTCTTGCGAAAGACTTCGATATGGCGACCGGCGGCAAGGAACATAGAGAGTTCATCTCGCTCCTGCACACAGAGACGGTGAATGGTCACGTCGGTCAGCGAGGTATCTTCCGGATCGCTTGCCAGCACCAGCCCCAGACAGAAGAACGGGCCTGCATCAATCGGCGTGTTGGTTGGGGCCGGGAGCAGCTTACGCAGGTCAAAGTCCGGATCGTCGGCATAGAAGACCTGCTCCTGGCATGGTGCCTGAGAGGCCGGGACCACCACCGGCGCAACCGGGTTTTTCACCGCCTGACCGACGTGCTGCGCCAGCTTCGAGGGTTCGCACCCCAGCAGCAGTGCCGCTCTTTCCCGGCTGGCGTGCATCCCTACCAGGATGCGGGAGCCGGGGTAGCCCTTCACGCTATTGAACATCATGGCCGGGCCCGTGCGGGTGGGGCGTTTTACGGTACCGCCCGCGCCGATATGGCGGTACACGCCTGCCAGTTCCGCATTGGGATCTACGGGGTGATCGGTTTCGATATAGTGACCCTGATGGCGTTGCAGCAACGCGATGGCGCTTCTGAGATCGTTGATGGGGTTTTGCATGTTTTTCTCCCTTAATGGCTTACCTCCATTGTTGGGCGAACGACAGATAGCATCAATTGCATCATTAATGCTATTTTGATAAGCGTTTTGTTATCAATTTTCGCAGGACTTCGTCATGCAATTTCGTCTGATGCGTAATTTTCTGGTGGTGGCCGAAGAGCTCCATATGCACCGCGCCGCGGAGCGGCTGAACATGGCGCAACCGGCGCTGAGTCAGCAGATTAAAGCGCTGGAGGCGCGCCTGGGCGTCACACTGTTTAGCCGGGCACATCGTCGCTTAACCCTGACGCCTGCCGGAGACGCGTTTCTGGTCAAAGCCCGGCTGGCAATTGCGATGACCGAGCAGGCCGTGCTGGACGCCAGACAAACCGCCCGTGGCGAACAGGGGGTGCTGAATCTGGGATGTGTATCGAGTGCGATGTTCGACGGTAAGCTGCCTGCTACGCTACGCCAGCTGCACGAGAACTGGCCCGCGATTGCCATTTCACTGATGACCGGGAACGTGCAGACGCTTTACGAAGCCGTGCAGACCAACCAACTGGACGTGGCGATTATCCGGGCTCCGCTGCCTGCGTTACCTGACGATCTGCAATCTCGCCCCTTTACCTCAGAGAAAACGGTGCTGGCACTGCCTCGCCAACATCCCCTGGCCACGTCATCCGCACTGACGCTTTCAACAGTGAAGGACGAAAAGTGGATCTCGCTACGCGACCCGCAAGGCATGGGGCTGGAACAATATTTCTGTGATGCCTGTAACGGGGCGGGTTTCCAGCCGGAGGTGGTGCAGAATGCCACCGACGTGCCCACCGTCATCAGCCTTGTCGCGGCGGGATTTGGCATTGCGCTCTTGCCCGCCTCAGCCAGGGCGGTGAGCGTCGGGAATGTGGTTTATGTCGACATTATTGATCGGCTCAGGGAGAGCGAGCTGACGCTGGTTTGTCACCGAATCATACGTTCTGAAGTCTTAAAAAAGTTCCTGACTACTGTCGCTCAGGGCTGACGTCCGGCGGCGAGCAGCAGTTGTTCGCGCAACCAGGCGCTCGCCGTATCCTGGCTGTTTTTAGGATGCCAGTACATGCTGATGGCGATCGGCTGCAAAGGCAGCGGCGGTGGGAAAATATCGAGCGTGGTGGCGAACTGCTGCAACATGCGGCCCGGTAAGGTGCAAATCAGGTCAGTCCCCGCCACCAGAGGCGGTGCCATGGCATAGCTTTGCGTGGACATCACCACGTTGCGTTGATATCCCAGCCCGGCCAGCGTCTGGTCGACAAAGCCGGTAAACGGATCGCCCTGGGAGGAGACCACCAGATGAGAGAGGGCGCAATACTGCGCCAGATCCAGCGGCCCCGTACCGCGAGGATGCTCTTTGCGCTGGGCGGTGGCAAACGCGTCTTCAAACAGTTTGCGTCTGACCCAGCCGTCGTGCGCGCCCGCACTCACGCCGATGTAAATATCAACGTCTCCGCTTTCCAGCTGCTGGGGCAGGTTCACCCACTCCGGCAGGGCGAAACGCAGGCGGATCCCTGGCGCTTCACGTCTGATGTGATTCAGCAGTTCAGCCCCAAGCATCAGGGCCGGGTTTTCATGCAGGGCAATGACGAACGTGCGGTTGCTCTCGCGGGGGTTAAACCCGGTGGGGGCAAGCATCGCGCTGATACCACGCAGAACGGCCGCGACCTGTGGCCTCAGCGCCTCGGCTCGGGGTGTGGGCAATACCCCACGTCCATGTGGGGAAGGGATAAACAACGGCTCGCCAAAAATGGCACGCAGGCGCGTAAGACGGGCTGACAGCGCGGGCTGGCTGACACCCAGACGTGCGGCGGCATGCGTGATGTTCCGGTCGGTGAGCAGTGCATCCAACGTCAATATCAGGTCAATATCCAGGTCTGAAAATGGCGTCATGGTGTTTTCCGTTGTTTATTTAGCCGTGCTGGCGTCCCGGTTGGTATAGGTAACCGGAACCCAGGCATAGCCCGCACGTTCGCCTTTGGTGACATAGCCGATACCGGGGAACGGCAGGTGAGGCGCGGCAACCAGATCTCTGTTTTTGACGAAGTCGTCAAAGGCATGCTTGCGCACACGGGCGGCGCCGTCCTGATCTTCATCGTAGGCGATGGTCACCTCAGGCTGCGGGAACTGGACCGCAGCAGCGTGAATAATGTCGCCCACGAAGGTGATCTTCTCGCCTTTACTTTCCAGTGTATAGAAGGCCGAGCCCGGCGTATGGCCAGGGTGAACCGTTCCGGTGATCCCCGGCAGCAGCTCAGAAGTACCGGAAAACGGTACCACTTTGCCGGCATCAAGATACGGTTTTAAGGTCTTCTGCGCCACGTCAAAGTAGTTCTGATCGTAACCGGTTTTTTTCTGATTCTCTTCATTGAAGAAAAAGTCGATATCCGGTTTCCCGACGAACACGCGAGCGTTGGTAAACACCGCCTTGCCGTCCTTAATCAGGCCACCGGCGTGATCGGAATGGGCGTGCGTCAGTAAGATTTCCGTGATGTCCTGCGGTTTGATCCCCTGCGTCGCCAGGCTCTCTATGAGACGCCCGCCGTTACCCGGACCAAAGAGCTGGCCTGAACCCGTATCGACCAGAATTTTGTGTCCCGGCAGCGCAATCAGGAAGGCGTTGATGGAGACCTCTGGCGGGTTGGTCTGGAAATTGTTCGCCAGCAGTGCATCAATTTGTTGCGGCGTTGTCCGGCGCAGCAGCTTATGCAAATCCTGCGCGACGCTGCCGTCTGTAAACGCGGTGACCAGCACGTCGCCCACCTGAACGCTGTAGCCGCCCGCCGGTTGTTTCACCACGTGCTGAGGCGTCTCTGCCAGGGAGTGCAGCGCAGGGTAGAAGAGCAGTGAACTGGTGATGAGCGTAGAGAGGGCAAGTTTCTTGACAGTAAGCATGATGATCTCCTTTAGAAAGTTGTCATCTTACTTATGCATCAAAATTTAAGAACCCGCTCAAAAGTGATAGGACCTATAAATGGGATGAATAGCTCAGTGGGTTGGCCGGGCAATGGCATTGCCGTGCCCGGCGGGCATATTGTTACGGCTTCCAGCTATCCGGCGTGGCTTTTGACCATGAGCCATAAGCGGCGTTAGGCAGCACAATCCAGTCATTGCCAAAATGCTCTGCACTTGCCTCAACCAGCTCACGCTGCTGCTCGCTCGGTTTTTTGTTTTTAAACTGCACGGCGAAATCCGGCAGGCTGTCGCCAAACAGCATAATGATCTGCTGCTTTTTAAGGATGCTCTGGCGGCGCTCTTCTTTGCTTACCGTATCCAGAAGCACGCTGTCGTCCGAGACCTGCGGCAGGCCAAGGGATTTTAACGTTTTGATGGTATCTGCTTTATTTTCCTGCATGCGGTCAGAGACATAGTAGATACGCACCTTGCTTTGATCCACATGCTCAAGAAACGCCTTCGCGCCGGGGATCAGGCCGGGTTTTCCCTGTTTTTCCCAGTTGCTCCAGGTATCCCATTGGGTATAGTCATGGCATTGTTCCATGTCACGCACCAACAGCGGGGTGTTGTCGAGCACGGTTTCATCCAGATCCATCACCACCGCGTAATTTTCTGGCGTTTTCAGATCTTTCACCTTCTCATCAAAACGCCCGGTGGCAAAACGGTACGTCTGCAGCTGAAGCGCCATGATTTCAGCCGACTTCTGCTGATAGCGCAGCGCCATTTCGTAGGCTTTTGGTTCACACAGTTCATTATTCGCCGCTGTAGCGGTTGCGCTCAACATCGGTAATGCCACCAGTAATGCCTTAGCTATTGAATTCATTATTGTTTCCTTAACACCCTTGTCAAAATGACGACAGCGTAATGAATTTTAGTGACAGAAAAATGACGGTTGCACTTCTGGCCGCTGTTGAAGCGTGCTTTCGATCCTGAACTAAGCTTGTACTTCGTTCCGCGTAAAATGTGGGTCATTCGAGGACAATGAATGGAATTCAGGACATTTCAAAAGCAGTGGGGTGCTGAGTTTATTTCCGGTGACGTTGTACGTTTTCGCGTCTGGGCTGAAGGACAACAACAACTTACGCTACGTGTGGCAGACGAGGATCTGCCCATGACGGCGGTCGGTCACGGCTGGTTTCAGATTGACGTACCTGGCGTGACGCATGGCACCGAGTATCAGTTCGTTTTACAGGACGGCATGACGGTACCTGACCCCGCGTCGCGGGCACAAAAAGGGGACGTTAACGGCCCCTCCGTGGTGATCAACCCCGGACGCTATCAGCCCGTGAACCCGAACTGGGCAGGGCGACCGTGGGAAGAGACGGTCATTTACGAACTGCACATCGGCACCTTTACCCCGCAGGGCACCTTCCGGGCGGCTATCGACAAGCTGCCGTATCTGGCTGAACTCGGTATCACCCAGCTTGAAGTCATGCCGGTTTCACAGTTCGGCGGCAGTCGCGGCTGGGGCTATGACGGCGTATTGCTGTATGCGCCGCACTCTGCCTACGGCACGCCGGAGGATTTTCACGCGTTCATTGACGCGGCGCACGGCCTGGGCCTTTCTGTCGTGCTGGATATCGTACTCAACCATTTCGGCCCGGAGGGAAACTACTTACCCTTGCTGTCACCCGCGTTTTTCGATGCGCAGAGAATGACGCCGTGGGGTAACGGTATTGCCTATGAACGGGAGCCGGTCAGACACTACATTCTGGATGCGCCCCTGTTCTGGCTGACTGAATACCGTCTGGATGGTTTACGGTTTGATGCCATCGACCAGATCAAAGATACGGCGTCGAAACATATTCTTAAGCAGATCGCGGAAACGATCCGCGAAGCGCTCCCGGATCGTCATATTCATCTCACCACCGAAGACAGCCGTAACGTCATTTTCCTGCATCCACGGGATGAAAAGGGAGCCACGCCGCTGTTTACCGCCGAGTGGAATGATGACTTCCACAACGCCGCCCACGTCTTTGCCACCGGCGAAACGCATGCCTACTATCAGGATTTTGCCTTCGAACCCGAGAAAAAATTCGCCAGAGCGCTCGCAGAAGGGTTTGTCTATCAGGGTGAGGTCTCTTTGCAGACCGGACACTCACGCGGGGTGGAATGCCACACCCAGCCGCCGACCTTCTTTGTCGATTTTATTCAAAACCACGATCAAACCGGTAACCGCGCCCAGGGCGAACGGCTTATTACCCTGGCGGGCGCGGATAAAACCCGCGTACTGCTCGCCGCGCTGCTGCTGTCACCCCATATCCCGCTGCTGTTTATGGGCGAAGAGTACGGCGAAACTAACCCGTTCCTGTTCTTTACGGATTTTCATGGCGAGCTGGCGACAGCCGTGCGGGAAGGGCGGGCAAAAGAGTTTACCGGCCACAGCGGACACGATGGCGATGTACCGGATCCGAATGACGAGCAGACCTTTGCCCGCTCAAAACTGGACTGGCATAACGTGACGACTGCGCAGGGTAAATCCTGGCTGCGCTTCACGCGAAGCCTGCTGGTCCTGCGTCATCGCTATCTTGTGCCATTACTTCGCCCTGGCGGCACCGTTGAGGGGAAAATCGTTAAGACCGCTCCCGGTATGGTGGCGGTGAGCTGGTCTTTCCCGACGGGCACGTTGTCGCTGGCGCTCAATATCGGTAATAAGCCCGTTGACGTTCCTGCGCTGGCAGGTGAAACGCTCTTTAGCTGGCCGGAGGTCAGTGACATATTACCGCCGAACAGCATTGTCGTTCGTTTTGCTGATGGAGACGTATCATGATCCCTTGTGCCACGTACCGAATACAGTTCCGCAATGGCATGACCTTTGACCGCGTGGTGGAGCTGGTGCCATATCTTAAAGACCTCGGGATCAGCCATCTCTATGCCTCACCGATATTTACCGCCACCAGCGGGTCAACCCACGGTTATGACGTCACCGATCCTAATGAGATCGACCCCGCCATTGGCGGACGCGCAGGATTCGACCGCATGACGGCGGCACTCAGGCAGGCGGGAATGGGGCTGATCCTGGACATTGTCCCTAACCACATGTCGACCTCGCTGGAAAACCGCTGGTGGCGGGACGTTATCGCGTTTGGTCAGCAAAGCCGCTACGCGCACTATTTTGATATCGACTGGTCGCGCCCGCTGACGCTGCCGTTCCTTGGCGATACCTTTGAGGCCGAGCTGGAGAAGGGGACACTCACCATAGAACGTGACAGTGTCACAGGTGAGGCCGCGCTGGTCTACTATGACACAGCCTATCCGCTTAACCCCGGAACATGGGATGCGGATAAAAGCATTGAGGCGATCCACGAGGCGCAGAGCTGGCGTCTGATGTCCTGGCGGGAAGCGCCGAAACAGCTCTCATGGCGGCGCTTTTTTGAAATTACCGGCCTGGTGGGCGTCAGAGTGGAAGACGAGGGGGTGTTTCAGGATACGCATCGCCTGATCCTCGAGCTCGTGCATACCGGCATTGTCGACGGGTTGCGCATTGACCATATCGACGGGCTGGCCGACCCGCTGGGTTACCTGCAGCGGTTACGGCAGGCAACCGGTCCCGACTGTTATATCACGGTGGAAAAAATTCTCGCCAAAGGGGAACAACTGCCTGCGGAATGGCCGGTCTCTGGTACCACCGGCTACGAGTTTATCGCCTCGCTGGCCGAAGTGCTGGTCGACGATAATAACCTCGGGCGGCTGGAAAAAATCCACGACGAGACGCTGGGCGTGACGGTCGATCGCCATGCGGAACTTCGCAACGCTAAAGGGCTGATGACCGATCGCAATTTTGAAGGTGAATTCACCACGCTGCTCAACATTGCCACCGACCTTGCCCGGCACAATGGCATTGACGTGCCGCAGGACGATATCCGATATACGCTGCGCGAACTGCTGATTGCCTTTCCGGTCTACCGCACCTACGGCACCGCCGACGGGTTAACTGCCCCGGATGTCGCGCTGTTGAACCGCGTTGTCGCCAGCGTGGACGCACCGGAACCGGCGTTAAGCCTGTTGGTGAGGATCCTCACCGGCGACCTGGACGCCAGCAGCCGCGATGCGGCCTCGCTGTTCAGAACCCGCTTCCAGCAGCTTACCGGGCCGTTGATGGCGAAATCGGTGGAAGATACGCTCTTTTTCCGCCACAACCTTGAGCTCGCCCTGAACGAAGTGGGGGCCGATCCCACCCCGCGCGCGTTTTCGTTATCCCGCTTTCACCAGGAGATGCGTATTCGTCTGGCCCGTCAGCCCGATGCGCTGCTGGGAACCTCCACGCACGACACCAAGCGCGGGGAAGACGCGCGGGCGCGTCTCTACACCCTGACGGAGGCCCCGGAACAGTGGGGCGAAAATCTGGCGCGCTGGCGGCAGATGAACCAGACCCAGGTGCGTTTTCTCAATGACGGTACCGCACCAAACGCGGCCGATACCTGGATGATCTACCAGGCGCTGGCGGGCGTCTGGCCTGCAACGTTGTCGCCTGACGATGGTGAAGGGCTGAAGTCTCTCGAAGCGCGTTTCCTCGGGTTTATTGAGAAAGCGCTGCGCGAGGCCAAACAGCGTACCGACTGGATCGACAGCAATGAGAGCTATGAGAGCGTGGTGCTGAATTACGTCCGGCACTTGCTATCTCCTGAGAACACGCTGTTCCTGCATGATTTCGCGTCCTCCCTGCAACCCTTTATCCGCGCCGGGCTGATGAACAGTCTGAGCCAGACGGTGATCAAACTGACGGCGCCGGGCGTACCGGATATCTATCAGGGAAGCGAGGCGCTTAACTTTAGCCTGGTCGACCCGGATAACCGGCTGGAGCCAGACTTTGCCACGCTGAGGCAAAACCTGGGCAGCGCTGATGCGACGCTCTTTGCTGACGAACGGCAGTGGCGTAACGGCAGGGTGAAGCAGTATGTCACCGCCACGCTGTTACGCGTCCGGCAGCACTATTTATCGCTGTTCCGCTATGGTGACTGGCTGCCGCTGAAGGTCAGCGGCGAGCGCGAGGAAAACCTGATTGTCTACGCGCGCGTGAAGGACGGGGAGGCGCTGATTGTTGCCGTACCCCGTCTGGTTTTTGCTACCCCCACAAACGAAACGCTGTGGGCCAACACCTCGGTTGCCATCCCCGAAGAACTTTCCGGGAAACGCTACCGGGATCTGTTTACCGGTGAACGCCGGGAGCTGCGGGAGACGCTGGATTTAACGTCTGAAACAGGAAGTTTGTTAGTTCTGCTTACCTGCGAATAATCGTGGAGAACGAAAATGGCAAAGGATAACAGGTTTGAAATTCGGGCTGGTCACGGCCAGCAGCTCGGCGCAAATTACGACGGGAAAGGGGTTAACTTCGCCCTGTTTTCTGCCCACGCCGAGCGGGTGGAGCTCTGTCTGTTCGACCCCTCCGGCAAAACGGAAATCGCGCGACTGGAGCTGCCGGAATATACCCACGAGATCTGGCACGGCTATGTGCCGGACCTGAAGCCCGGCGCGCTGTATGGCTATCGCGTCTACGGGCCGTATGACCCGGAAAACGGGCATCGCTTTAACCCGCATAAGCTGCTGATCGATCCCTATGCCCGTGAACTGGTGGGCGATATCGACTGGAATGACGCCCTTTTTGGCTACGAGTTGGGTCATGACGCGCTGGATCTGAGCTTTGATACGCGGGACAGCGCGCCGTTCACCCCAAAATGCAGGGTCATCGATCCCAATGCGTTTGACTGGCAGGACCATCAGCGGCCAGCGATCCCCTGGCCGCATACCGTGGTTTATGAGAGCCATGTGAAAGGCTTTACCCAGCTCAACCCGGCGATACCGCCCGAGCTGCGCGGCACCTTTGAAGGCATGGGGCATAAAGCCTCGGTCGATTACATTAAAAGTCTGGGTATCACCGCCGTCGAGCTGCTGCCGGTTCACTGGTTCCCGGACGATCAGCACCTGCTGGACCGCGGCCTCAAGAATTTCTGGGGCTATAACACGCTGGGCTTTTTTGCCCCCGCGTCACGCTATTACGGCCCGGCGGGGATCCAGGGTTTTCGCGATATGGTGCGCGCTTACCATGACGCGGGTATCGAGGTGATTCTGGACGTGGTCTATAACCACACGGCAGAGGGCAATGAGCTTGGCCCGACGCTCTCGTTCAAGGGTATCGATAACTACAGCTATTACCGCACCTTGCCGGATCAGCATCGCTATTACATCAATGACACCGGCACGGGGAATACGGTGAACACCTCACACCCGCGAGTGCTGCAGATGGTGATGGATTCGCTGCGCTACTGGGCGGAATCGATGCATATCGACGGTTTTCGCTTCGATCTGGGAACGATACTGGGGCGCGAGCCAGAAGGGTTCGATCCGCGCGGTGGCTTCTTTGATGCCATGACCCAGGATCCGGTTTTATCAAAACTCAAGCTCATCGGTGAGCCCTGGGATATCGGCCCCGGCGGCTATCAGGTGGGCGGCTTCCCGCCCGGCTGGGGCGAGTGGAACGACAAATATCGCGATACCGTTCGCGAATACTGGCGGGGCGATAACGTCCCCACTGATTTTGCCGCCCGCCTGCTGGGCTCGGGCGATCTCTATGATTTACGCGGGCGTCGCCCGTGGGCCAGCGTCAACTTTATTACCGCGCATGACGGCTTCACGCTGAACGATCTGGTGTCGTACAACGAGAAACACAATGCCGATAACGGTGAAGAGAACAACGACGGGCACAACGATAACCGCGCGTATAACTACGGCGAGGAAGGCCCGACCGAGAACCCCGACATTATTGCCGTCCGTGAACGGCAGAAACGGAACTTCCTCACCACGCTGTTGTTCTCCCACGGTACACCGATGCTGCTGGCCGGGGATGAGTTTGGCCGAACGCAAAAAGGGAACAACAACGGCTATTGCCAGGACAGCGAGATCTCGTGGATCAACTGGAAAGGGTTATCAGAAAACGACGTCGCGCTGCGCGAGTTTACCCGGCACCTGATTGCACTTCGCGCGAAACAGCCGCTGCTGCGCCGGGAGAGCTGGCGCGACGGCCTTGAGATCCGCTGGTTCAACGCCGGAGGAGGACCGCAGCAGTCAGAACACTGGGAGGAGGGCTCGACGCTCGGCGTCTCCATCAGCCGGCCCGATCTTATTCAGGAGGAGGGGATTTGGCACGACGTACTGATGCTGTTCAATCCGTTCGAAGGCGCCGTGTCGTTCCAGATCCCGCAGTTTGGGGAAGGTGGCTGGGTGCTGGAACTCTCCACGGCAGGGGACGTTGCCACGGGCGAGGTCATCACCCGGACCGTGGATTACGAACTGGCGGGACGCAGTATTACCCTCTTCAGACGCCCGTGATGTCAAAGTGATGCCGCCGCCCGTGCGGCGGTGTCATACAGGGATGAAATAGTGCGCAGCAGCTGGGCGGTGTCACCGATAGAAGCACCCGAAATCCCGCTTTCGGCATGAATGTTGATCAGACACGCTTCGCGCACATCCCGGTATTTCATGCACAGCGCTTTACCCGCCTCCGTGGTGGAGAAGAAGAGCTCTTTTCCTGCCTTTTCACTCGTGACGTAGCCCGCCTTGACCAGCTTTTTCAACGCGTAGGTCACCACGTGGGTATCTTCCACGTTGAGCACAAAACAGATATCGGCCAGCTTCTTCTTGCGATTGCGGTGATTCACATGATGCAAAAGCGAGACGTCAAAGGCGCCCATATCCGGCTCACCGGCGGCCGTCATGCAGCGCACCATCCATTTATTGAACGCGTTGCTGGTCATGATCAGCGCGTACTCCAGCTCCGACAGCTCCGCGCAGCGCTCGGAAACCAGATGGCGGGAGGAGACGATCCGGCCGTCGTTAATGTCGTCGTGATTCATTGATGCAGCACTTTTCTTCAGGGTCATAACGTTCCTTACGGGAGTGTGGCTGTTGCCCGGAAATGTAAACTCATCGATAAAATAAGAACATTTTATTGATAAATTGTTTACATGTTTTTGCGGTTCAGATATAGCTTTTTAACGCAGGTTTTCGAAGCCTGCCGTAAAACACAACATCGCTCGCCGCAAATTAAAAAAATAGCCGTCGGCGCGCAACGCTCACTTTGGATAGGGTAACGTTTATGGACGGTTCTGCACTGTTGCCGCTTATCGGGATCCCGGTGGTGGTTATTGGTTTTGCCCTGCGCTTCAATCCGCTACTGGTGGTTGTGGTAGCGGGGCTGGCGACGGGTCTGCTGGTTGGGATGGATTTCGGCATGCTGCTGGAAACCTTCGGCGAGAAGTTCGTCAACAGCCGCTCTCTGGCCACTTTCATTCTGATCCTGCCGGTTATCGGTTTGCTGGAATATTACGGTCTTAAAGAGCGCGCGCAGGCGTGGGTGGCGAAGATCGCCAGCGCCACCTCGGCGCGTATTCTGATGATCTATTTTGTCGCGCGTGAGGGGACGGCCGCGCTGGGGCTGATGTCGCTTGGCGGTCATGCCCAGACGGTGCGTCCACTGCTGGCGCCGATGGCCGAAGGGGCGGCGCTGAATGAGTACGGCGAACTGCCCCAACATATCCGCGACAAAATCAAAGCCCATGCCGCCTCGTGCGACAATATCGCGGTGTTCTTTGGCGAGGATATTTTTATCGCCTTCGGGGCGGTGCTGTTGATCGACGCCTTCCTGAAGGAGAACGGTATTCAGGGAATTGAACCGCTGCATATCGGCCTGTGGGCGATCCCGACGGCGATTGCGGCATTGATAATTCATATGACGCGTCTGCTGCGCCTGGATGCCAGCATCCGTCGCGACGTGATGGCCTGGAAAGCCGGGCAGGGAACGCAGGAGATCGCGCCATGATGACGCTGCTCACTATCAACCGCGTGTACTACCTGATTGGCTTTGTCGTGATGCTGCTGGTGATCATGACCCTGCGCGATCGCGCCAATCCCAAACGCTTTACCACAGCACTGTTCTGGTTTCTGTTCGGTGGGATCTTCCTGTTCGGTGACCTGATGGTGCAGGAGCTGGGTCGCTCGCTGGCGTACCGGATCATTGGCGGCGCCGTGATTGTGATAGCGCTGCTGGCAGGCTTTGGCCTGGTTGGAAAAGGGCACTACAAAATGGCCAGCGAGCCCGAGCGTATTGCCTCCTCAAACCGGCTGAAAAACTGGCTGTTTTTACCGGCCCTGATGATCCCGGTGGTGACGGTTATCGGCACGCTGTTCCTGAAAGGGGTGTCGATTGGCGGGGTTTACCTGCTCGATCAAAAACAGCTCACGCTGGCGGCGCTGTGCGTGGCCTGTGTGGCGGCGATCCTTACCGGCTGGTGGCTGACAAAGGGCACGCCGCTGCATGCCGTCCGTCAGTCTCGCCGCCTGGTGGATACCATTGGCTGGGCGGTGATCCTGCCGCAGATGCTGGCCATGCTGGGCGGGGTCTTCGTGGTAGCCAATACCGGCAACTCCGTGCAACAGGTGGTCAGCCTGTTTGTGAACCCGGATAACCGCTTTATGCTGGTGGTGATCTATTGCGTGGGTATGGCGCTGTTCACCATGATCATGGGCAACGCCTTTGCGGCCTTCCCGGTGCTGAGTGCCGGTATCGCCTTACCGTTCCTGATCCACGTGCATCACGGTAACCCGGCCCCGCTGCTGGCGATTGGTATGTACGCAGGCTATTGCGGCACGTTGATGACGCCGATGGCCGCGAACTTCAACATCGTTCCCGCCGCGTTACTGGAGCTGAAAGACAAATATCAGGTCATAAAGATCCAGATCCCGACCGCGTTAACCCTGCTGGTGGTGAACGTGTTCCTCATGTATTTCCTCGTGTTTCGCTAAGGAGCTGTCATGGAATTAACGCAACATCAGGCTGACGCATTTGCCCGCATGCCTTTGACCTATTTGCGTCAGGAATACCCGAACCACATCATGCACCTGCTCAATGATGATGGCGACGTGCTGCCGCCTCGCGAACTGCACCCGATTTTCTACGGCTGTTTCGACTGGCACTCGGCGGTGCACGGCTACTGGCTGCTGCTGCGCTGCCTGCGTCTTTACCCGCAACTGTCGTGCCGGGAAGACATTATCACCCTGTTTGCCGACCATCTCACGCCAGAAAAGGTGGCGCAGGAGCTGGCCTATTTCAACGCGCCGTTCCGCGCCTCGTTCGAGCGTCCGTATGGCTACGGCTGGCTGCTGGCGCTGGCTCAGGAGCTAAAACAGTCATCGCTGCCGCAGGCGGCAGGCTGGTATCAGACGCTTGAGCCGTTAACGCAGGACATTCGCAACCGCCTGGTGGATTACCTCAGCAAGCTGACGTACCCGATCCGGGTTGGCACGCATTACAACACCGCGTTTGCGCTGGCGCTGGGGGTCGATTACGCCCGGGCGGTGGAAGATAGCGCGCTGGAGAGTGCCATTCTGAAGGCGGCGACGCGGTTTTATCTCGCGGATACCCAGTATCCGGCTCACTATGAACCGGGTGGCGATGAGTATGTGTCCGGCGCGCTGACAGAAGCCCTGCTGATGAGCAAAGTGGCGGAGAATTTCCCGGCCTGGTTCGACGCGTTTCTGCCCAATATCGGGGCCGTTGCGGCGCTGATGAACCCGGCAGAAGTGAGTGACCGTACCGACCCGAAAATTGCGCATCTGGATGGGTTAAACCTCAGCCGCGCCTGGTGCATGAAGCATATTGCCAGTTCGCTGCCGGAGGATCATCCGGCGCAGCAGGCGCTGCGTGATGCGGTGGCGAAACACCTGACGGCGAGCGTCGAGCATGTTGTCGGCAGTCACTACAGCGGTGGGCACTGGCTGGCGAGTTTTGCGCTGCTGGCGCTGGAGTAAATATGGGGGCAGCGTCGCAGGACGCTGCCCTGGCGTTTATGCCGTAGCCCTTCGCGCGTTACGCAGTCTGCTAACGCTAAATAACACCGATGTAGTTGACGCGATCACCGCGATCCACAGCGCAAGATGAACGGCACCGTCATCCAGCGTCTGATGGTCTGACCCTGCGGTCGCGGCCAGCAAAACACCCACCACGGCGGCACCGAGACACTGGCCAAACGTTCTGACGATGGACAACACCCCGGACGCATAGCTGGCATACTCCCGGGCAACGTTAGAGAGCATTTCCCGGTTATTGGGACTCTGGAAACAGCCAAAGCCGATGCCGCACACCAGGCTCCTGAGGCAAATATCCCAGGCAGAAGGGCTGGTCGGCAGCGTCGCCAGCAAAATCAACCCAACGACAAAAATCATCAGCCCGAGGGTCGAAATCAGCGGCGCGGAGATCGTATCTGCCCAACGGCCCGCGTGCGGCGCAATGAGTACAATACCTATCGGCCAGGGGGTGAACAGTAACGCGGCGATCGCCGGGCTATAGCCGTACACGCTCTGAAAGAGAAACGGCAGCGCGACAAAGGTAATGCCCTGACTCACAAATGAAGCCAGCGAGGTGAGGGCGGCGAGGGTAAACCGTCCGTTGCTGAATATCACCGGCGGCAGGATGGGGCTCCGGGTGCGACGGATATGCCAGACAAAGACGATGAGGCTGATCGTGGCGACAAGTGCCCAGCAAACCGTGCTGATGGCGTGCGCTCTATTCTCTACGCTGTTTGCCGCCATGATCATCGACCCCAGCAGGATGACGGACAACAGGGCACCGGGCACATCGAACGGAGATGTATCAGTGCCCGTCGTCCGCGGCAGCGCTTTCCATGCCAACAGCAGGGCAATCGAGCCCGGGATAATGTTGATTGCGAACAACCATTGCCAGCTCAATACGTCGAGGATTGTTCCGCCCAGCACCGGCGCAATGGCAGTACTGGAAGCGATAAGCAGGGCGTGCAGCCCCAGAATGCGGCCAAGCAGCCGTCCCGGGAATACCGAGCGCAGGATCGCCGGGGCAATACTCAACGTGGCCGCGCCGCCGATACCCTGCAGAATTCGCATCCCGATCAGCATTTCCGGCGTTGTTGCCAGCGCGCAGCCGAGCGAGGTCAGGGTAAACGTAGCCAGTCCCGCCAGAAACACCGGGCGGTAACCCACGCGCGCGGCGAGTGCGGCGAAGATGGCTAACGTCATGGCCGCAGACAGCAGATAGCCGTTGGCGAACCAGACAGCGACGTTCGCGGGCACCTGCATCGCGTTGGCCATTGATGGCAGGGCAATGTTGATCATGGTGCCGTCGAATACGCCCATCAGCGTGGTGGTCATCACCGCAGCCATCACCCGGGCGCGTTCATGTCCCGGTAACCCTTCGTCGCCGGGTTGGTTTGAAAAGAGCGTCATCGTGTTTTCTCCAGGGAAAATGTTGATGACGACACTATAGTAATCGGTTATACAGGGCGGAAGACGCAGCCTTTGCACTTATTTGTTGCATGAAACGCCTTATATGAGGAGTCACCGTGACCGATCCTGATTTCAATTTACTTGTCGCGCTTGACATCCTGCTGGCTGAAGCCAGCGTGGCGGGGGCGGCGCGGCGTCTTAATCTCAGCACCTCAGCCATGAGCCGCACGCTGAGCAGGCTTCGTGAGGTCACCGGCGATCCGATTCTGGTGCGGGCCGGGCGTCAGATGGTACTGACACCGTGGGCCGAAGCCACCCGGGATCGCGCCCGGCATGCGCTGCATGAGGCAAGGGCGGTGCTGCAGCCTTCAACGGACACGTTCCGGGCAGAAAATCTTGAACGGGTGTTTACCGTCAGAGCCAATGATGGCTTTGTGGTGGCGTTTGGCCCGTTGCTGATTGCGGCCGTTGCGGAAGCGGCGCCGGATGTCTGTATTCGCTTTGCCCCGAAACCGGAGAAAACGTCGCGTTATCTGCGGGAAGGACTGGTTGACCTGGAAATTGGTGTGCAGAGCAACATGGGGCCCGAAATTCGTCTGCAGCGGCTGTTTGAAGACCATTTCGTGGGCGCGGTACGCAAAGGGCATCCGCTGGCAGTGCTGCCAACAGTCAGCCTTGAGGATTATGTCGCCTGGGGTCATGTGGTGACCGCCCCGAACGGATCATCACACGGTTTTGTTGATGATGCCCTGGCCGCGCGGGGGATGAAACGCAAAATCGCCAGCGTGGTGCCCGGTTTTCCGACTGCGTTATCCGTGGCGCTGGCGTCCGATCTGATTGCGATGGTCCCGGCGTTGTATCTGCTCAATCAACCGATGAGCGAGAATGTGCACATCTTTGAACTGCCATTTCCCCCCCGCACCATTACCGTTTCACAGATGTGGCACCCGCGAATGGAACAGGATCCGGGCCACCGGTGGCTCAGAGAGAAGGTGCTAGCGGTGTGCCATCAGTCGCGGCACCGATAATATAAAACGGTTCGACACGGCATCGGATTCCACACGCACGTTGCCGTGATGCGCGGTGATGATGGATTTCACAATCGCCAGGCCGATCCCGCTGCCTTCGCCTTTTCGCTGTCTGGACGGATCCACCCGGTAAAAGCGGTCGAACAGCCGGGGCAAATGCGCTTCAGGAATAGGCTTGCCGGGGTTGGCAACGATCAGCTCGCACGCATTTTCCTTTTCGCTTACCGACACGGTCACCGTTTCTCCTTCCGGCGTATAGCGCAGGGCATTGGAGAGCAGGTTATTGATGGCTCTTCGGAACATCTGCGGATCGCCGTCTATCAGGCAGGGTGTGCCGTTAAAACGCAGCGTGATATGGCGTTCTTCCGCCCAGGCTTCGAAGAAATCAAAGACTTTCATCACCTCCGCGCTCAAATCAAAGGTTACCCGATCAGGGACCAGCTGATTATTATCCGCCTGGGCCAGGAACAGCATATCGCTGACCATGCGGGTCATCCGGTTGTACTCTTCAAGGCTGGAGTACAGCACATCCTCCAGCTCTTTCGGCGAGCGGTTCTGGCTTAACGCAATTTCCGTTTGCGTTACCAGATTGGTGATCGGGGTTCTGATCTCATGGGCGATATCGGCAGAGAAATTTGCCTGACGGGTAAAGACATCCTCAATTTTTTCAATCATGTGGTTAAACGAGATCACCAGCTGTTCCAGCTCAACCGGCACCCGCGACGGCTCAAGCCTCGCATCCAGATTCTCTGAGGTGATATTTTTTATCGCATTGCTGACGTTACGCAGGGGCAGGTGTCCCTGACGAACCGCGATGCGAATTAGCAGAATAATCAGCAGGCTGATCGCCACCGCGATGGCAATCAGGTTCTTTTTCAGCGCCTCGAGGTAGTGAAGATGAAAATTAATGGAGAGGCCGATCAGCATGACATAGTGTTGTTCTTTTCCCTGCAATGTCGCCGTGCCGGAAGAGGCGATAATCCGGTACGTTTCCATCTTCATCTCGGACCCGGCGTGCATCGCCTTGCCAGCATCCTCCACCGTCCAGAGAAAGACATCCTGCGCGCGGCGATGGGCGCTGAAATCCGCGGTATTCACCGCTGGCCGGATGGCCTCGCCCTGAGAGCTGAAGAGCACATTGCCACGGGGATCGAGCAGCAGGACGGCAACGTTGCGGTAGCTGGCCAGCGACTCTTTGATTTTGCTGATTTTCTTTTCATCCGGATCCGCGGGCGACTGCAGTATGCGGTGCATGGCGCGGCTGATTTGTTGCAGATCGCTGATATCCTGCTCGGCAAAGTGCTTTTCAACGGAGTGGAGCATAAACCAGGTAAACGCGAAAAAAGCCAGAATGGTGGAGAGGCTGATAAAGAACGTCAGGCGCAGAGCCAGGGAGAAAGGGCGTCTGGCGGGCTTACTGTGCATCCGGAACCTCCAGCATATAGCCCACGCCGCGCACCGTCTGGATCAGCTTCGGTTCATAATCGTTGTCGATTTTGGCGCGTAACCGCTTCACCGCAACGTCAATCGCGTTGGTGTCGCTGTCGAAATTCATGTCCCAGACCTGCGCAGCAATCAGCGAGCGGGGCAGCACTTCGCCCTGATGGCGAACAAAAAACTCCAGCAGGCTGAACTCTTTGCTGGTGAGCAGAATGCGGTTTCCGGCGCGGTTTACCTTTCGTGATACGAGGTCGATGCTCAGATCTGCCACCGTAAACTGGCTCTCGGCGATCACCGTATTGCCGCGTCGTAACAGCGTTCTGACCCGGGCGAGCAGCTCAGCAAAGGCAAAGGGCTTAACCAGGTAATCATCCGCCCCCAGTTCCAGACCTTTCACCCGGTGTTCAATGGTGCCGAGAGCCGACAGCAACAGGACCGGCATTCCCTTTCCGGCAGAGCGGAGCATGCGGATGATATCCCAGCCGTTCACATCGGGAAGCATGATATCCAGAATCAACAGGTCATAATCGGCGGTCATGGCGAGATGGTAGCCGGTCAGGCCGTTGTCAGCGCGATCCACCACAAAGCCCGCTTCCGTAAGCCCTTTGCTGAGGTACTCACCGGTTTTAATTTCGTCTTCAACAATCAATATTTTCATCACGCTTCCCCGACTGGCTGCTCAGCACATTCTATTGCACCCGCGACCGTTAACAATGACTTACGCCATAAATGACAACATTGTCATTATCCTGTCACCCGTCAAACAGGACGCGTTCAGTAGAGTAGCCCTAAAAATACTCTGGAATTCATCTGAACCGTTATGTTCCTGTTAAAACGACTAAGCATCACTACGGTATTTATCCTGGCAGGATGCGTCTCGCTGGCCCCTGAATACCAGCGCCCGGCGTCACCGGTACCCCAGCAGTTTTCGCTCTCGCGTAACAGCCTGACGCCTGTGGAAGGCCTGTATCAGGACACCGGCTGGCGCAACTTCTTCGTCGATCCGCAAATCGCGGGATTGATTACAGAGGCCCTGAAGAACAACCGCGATATAAAAATGGCCGCGCTGAAGGTTGAAGAGGCCCGTACGCAGTTCAACGTGACGGATGCGGATCGTTATCCTCAGCTGAACGCCTCCGCGGACATCACTTACAGCGGGGGGCTAAAGAGTGACAAGCCCACCTCACAGCAGTACGACGCGGGACTTTCGCTTAGCTACGAACTCGACTTTTTCGGCAAGCTAAAGAACATGAGCGATGCCGACCGACAAAACTTTTTCGCCAGCGAAGAAGCCCGTCGTGCCGTGCATATTTTGCTTGTCGCTAATGTGTCCCAGAGCTATTTCAACCAACAACTGGCCTACAAACAGCTGCGTATCGCGCGCGATACGCTGTCAAATTATCAGCAGTCTTACGCCTTCGTTGAGCAACAGCTGGTGACGGGAAGCACGAACGTGCTGGCGCTGGAACAGGCCCGGGGGCAGATCGAAAGCACCCGGGCAGAAATTGCCAAAAGAGAGGGGGAGCTGGCACAGGCCAATAATGCCCTGCAACTGGTCCTCGGAACGTATCGCGCGGTACCGGGCGACAGCGGAATGAACGCCAGCGATATTGCGCCGGTAACGCTACCGCCCCATCTTTCATCGGCAATATTGCTGCAGCGCCCGGATATTATGGAGGCGGAGTATCAGCTTAAAGCGGCCGATGCGAATATTGGCGCGGCGCGCGCGGCCTTTTTCCCGTCCATCTCCCTGACCAGTGGGCTTTCAACGGGCAGCACGGAATTATCTGGCCTCTTCACGTCCGGCAGCGGCATGTGGAACGTTATTCCCAAAATAGACATTCCCATTTTTAATGCGGGCAGGAATAAAGCCAACCTGAAGCTGGCCGAAATTCGCCAGCAGCAGTCGGTTGTGAATTACGAACAAAAAATTCAGTCCGCCTTTATACAGGTCGCCGACGCGCTCGCGCTGCGGGACAGCCTCAGCCAGCAGCTTGCTGCGCAACAGCGGTATCTTGATTCGCTAAACATCACCCTGCAGCGTGCCAGAGGGTTATATACCCGCGGTGCGGTCAGTTATATCGAAGTATTAGACGCGGAACGTGCGCTGTTTTCCACGCAACAAAACATTCTCGACCTTATTTATGCCCGACAGGTTAATGAAATTAATCTCTTCACCGCGCTGGGCGGCGGTTGGGTCGAATAACCTCAGTTAACTCAACAGGAAAATAATATGCGTAATTCAATGAAGGCCGTTGTATTCGGTGCGATCTCCATGATGTTTTCTGCCGGCCTGCAGGCCGAGGTTCATCAGCATGCAGAGATGAGTACTGCCAGCGAAGGGGCCACAGAGCAGGTTGTCTCCGGGACTGGCATCGTGAAGGACATTGATCTCACAAACAAAAAGGTCACGATTGCTCATGAAGCCATCCCGGAAATTGGCTGGCCCGCCATGACCATGCGTTTCACCTTTACTGACGCAGACGAAAGCATTAAGGCCGTAAAAGTCGGCAACCGCGTGAAATTTTCTTTTGTGCAGCAGGGCAATATCTCTTTACTCAAGAGCATTAAATAGCGAGACACGGCATGGCATCGTTAAAGGTTAAATATGCTGCAATGATGATCGGCAGCCTTCTCGCGGGAGGGCTGATTGCAGTGACGGCGTGGCAGTATATTTATGCTGCAGAAAAAACAGAAAATACCCCGCCGGAACGAAAGGTGCTTTTCTGGTATGACCCGATGAAGCCCGACGTTAAATTCGATAAGCCCGGTAAATCGCCGTTTATGGATATGGATCTGGTGCCGAAATACGCGGATGAAAATGACGATAAAAGCGGTGCCGGTATCCGTATTGATCCGACGCAGGTTCAGAACCTGGGATTAAAAACGCAAAAAGTCACCCGCGGCACGCTGAATTATGCCCAGACTATCCCGGCCAACGTCAGTTATAACGAATATCAGTTTGTTATCGTGCAGGCGCGCTCCGAAGGCTTTGTGGAGAAGGTGTATCCCCTGACGACAGGCGATCGTGTAAAGAAAGGCACGCCGCTCATCGACATCACCATTCCGGAGTGGGTGGAAGCGCAGAGTGAGTTCCTCCTGTTGTCCGGAACCGGTGGCACGCCCACGCAGCTGAAAGGGGTGCTTGAACGGCTTCGTCTGGCAGGCATGCCGGAAGCGGATATTCAGAGGTTACGCTCGACCCGCACGGTCCAGACCCGGTTTACCATCAACGCGCCGATTGACGGGGTGATCACCGCGTTTGACCTGCGTAACGGAATGAATATTTCGAAAGATAAGGTCGTGGCACAGATTCAGGGGATGGATCCGGTGTGGATCAGCGCGGCCATACCTGAATCCATCGCGTATCTGCTGAAAGACGCCTCGCAGTTTGCCATTTCGGTCCCGGCGTATCCGGACACATCGTTTCACGTTGAAAAATGGAACATTTTGCCAAGCGTCGATCCTGCCACCCGTACGCTGCAGGTTCGCTTGCAGGTTTCCAACAAAGATGAACGGCTTAAGCCGGGTATGAATGCGTATCTGAAGCTGAACACCCAAAGTCAGGAGATGCTGTTGATCCCCTCCCAGGCCGTTATCGACACGGGTAAAGAACAGCGGGTCATCACCGTTGATGCGGAGGGCCGGTTTGTGCCGAAGCGGATCCACGTTCTGCACGAATCGCAGCAGCAGTCCGGCGTGGGTACCGGCCTGAACGAAGGGGAGTCGGTAGTGGTCAGCGGTCTGTTCCTGATTGATTCCGAAGCCAATATTACCGGTGCGCTGGAGCGTATGCGTCAGCCTGAAAAGAGTCATTCAGGTCATTGAGGTGACGACGATGATTGCATGGATTATCCGGCGCGCCGTCGCCAACCGTTTCCTGGTGATGATGGGCGCGCTGTTTCTGAGCGTCTGGGGAACATGGACCATCATCAATACGCCGGTGGATGCCTTACCCGATCTGTCTGATGTTCAGGTGATCATTAAAACCAGCTACCCCGGCCAGGCGCCGCAAATTGTCGAAAACCAGGTGACGTATCCGCTCACCACCACCATGCTGTCGGTGCCGGGTGCGAAGACCGTGCGCGGGTTTTCACAGTTTGGTGACTCCTATGTGTACGTCATTTTTGAAGACGGGACCGATCTCTACTGGGCCCGCTCGCGCGTACTGGAATATCTCAATCAGGTTCAGGGGAAACTGCCTGCCGGCGTCAGTTCGGAAATAGGGCCAGATGCCACAGGTGTGGGCTGGATCTTTGAATATGCGCTGGTGGATCGCAGCGGAAAACACGACCTGTCCGAACTGCGTTCCCTGCAGGACTGGTTCCTGAAATTTGAGCTGAAAACCATCCCGAACGTGGCAGAAGTGGCCTCGGTCGGTGGGGTGGTGAAGCAGTATCAGATCCAGATCAATCCGCTGAAACTGGCGCAATACGGCATCAGTCTGGCAGACGTTAAGCAGGCCCTGGGATCGTCTAATCAGGAAGCAGGGGGGGCATCGGTCGAAATGGCGGAAGCAGAGTATATGGTCCGGGCCAGCGGCTATCTGCAGACCATTGATGATTTCAATAACATCGTCCTGAAAACCAACGAGAACGGGGTTCCGGTTTATCTGCGAGATGTTGCCCGCGTCCAAATCGGGCCGGAAATGCGGCGCGGAATTGCCGAGCTTAACGGGCAGGGAGAGGTCGCGGGCGGCGTGGTGATCCTGCGTTCGGGTAAAAACGCGCGTGAAGTGATTACCGCGGTAAAAGATAAACTGGAGACGCTGAAGGCCAGCCTGCCGGAAGGTGTTGAGATTGTTACCACGTACGATCGCAGCCAGCTGATTGACCGGGCCATCGATAACCTGAGTTATAAACTGCTGGAAGAGTTTATTGTGGTGGCCATCGTCTGCGCGCTGTTCCTCTGGCATGTCCGCTCTGCGCTGGTGGCGATTATCTCGCTGCCGCTAGGCCTGTGTATTGCCTTTATCGTCATGCATTTCCAGGGGCTGAACGCCAATATAATGTCTCTGGGAGGAATTGCCATTGCCGTGGGGGCGATGGTGGATGCCGCCATCGTGATGATTGAAAACGCGCATAAACGGCTGGAGGAGTGGGATCATCAGCACCCTGGCGAGCAGATAGATAACGCGACCCGCTGGAAGGTCATCACCAACGCCTCCGTTGAAGTAGGCCCCGCGCTGTTTATCAGCCTGCTGATCATCACCTTATCGTTCATCCCTATTTTTACCCTCGAAGGTCAGGAAGGGCGTCTGTTTGGTCCGCTGGCGTTCACCAAAACGTACGCGATGGCAGGTGCAGCCGCGCTGGCCATTATCGTCATTCCCATTCTGATGGGCTTCTGGATCCGGGGGAAAATTCCCGCCGAGAGCAGTAACCCGCTGAACCGGCTGCTGATTAAAGCCTATCATCCGCTGCTGCTGCGGGTGCTTCACTGGCCAAAAACAACCTTGCTGGTGGCGGCCTTGTCGATCTTCACGGTTGCCTGGCCACTGAGTCAGGTGGGCGGCGAATTCCTGCCGAAGATAAATGAGGGCGATCTGCTGTATATGCCGTCAACGCTGCCGGGCGTTTCTCCGGCTGAAGCGGCTGCGCTGTTGCAGACCACTGACAAGCTCATCAAAACCGTGCCTGAAGTGGCCTCTGTGTTTGGCAAGACCGGTAAGGCAGAGACTGCAACGGACCCCGCACCGCTTGAAATGGTGGAAACCACCATTCAGCTGAAACCCGAGGATCAGTGGCGGCCCGGGATGACGATTGACAAGATTATTGACGAACTCGATAAAACCGTCCGCCTGCCGGGTCTGGCTAACCTTTGGGTGCCACCAATCCGTAACCGCATCGACATGCTTTCCACCGGGATTAAAAGCCCAATCGGCATCAAGGTGTCAGGCACCGTTCTGGCGGATATCGACGCCACGGCGCAGAGCATTGAAGTGGTCGCCAAAACCGTACCCGGCGTGGTGTCTGCTCTGGCAGAGCGACTGGAAGGTGGGCGCTACATTGATGTGGATATTAATCGTGAAAAAGCGTCCCGCTACGGTATGACGGTGGGGGATGTGCAGCTGTTCGTCTCCTCCGCCATTGGTGGCGAGACGGTAGGGGAAACGGTCGAGGGCGTGGCCCGGTACCCGATTAATATCCGTTATCCTCAGGACTACCGGAACAGCCCGCAGGCACTGAAAGAGATGCCGATCCTGACCCCGATGAAGCAGCAAATCACGCTGGGGGATGTGGCGGATATTCGTGTCGTTTCTGGTCCGACGATGCTGAAAACGGAAAATGCCCGGCCAACCAGCTGGATCTATATTGATGCCCGCGGCAGGGATATGGTGTCGGTGGTTAGTGACCTTAAGACGGCCATCAGCCAGAACGTGAAGCTGAGACCGGGAACCAGCGTGTCGTTCTCCGGCCAGTTTGAATTGCTGGAACACGCAAATAAGAAACTGAAGCTGATGGTGCCGATGACGGTGATGATCATTTTCATTCTGCTGTATCTGGCATTCCGACGCGTTGACGAAGCCTTGCTGATCCTGATGAGTCTGCCGTTCGCTCTGGTCGGGGGGATCTGGTTCCTGTACTGGCAGGGCTTCCATATGTCTGTCGCCACCGGCACCGGATTTATTGCCCTGGCCGGGGTGGCCGCCGAGTTTGGCGTGGTGATGCTGATGTATCTGCGCCATGCCATCGAAGCGAACCCGGCCTTATCCCGACGGGAGACATTCACCGCACAAGCGTTGGATGACGCGTTGTACCATGGCGCGGTTCTGCGTGTCCGACCCAAGGCGATGACGGTGGCGGTCATTATTGCGGGTCTGTTGCCTATTCTCTGGGGGACCGGCGCGGGTTCTGAAGTGATGAGCCGGATCGCCGCACCGATGATTGGCGGGATGATCACCGCGCCGCTGCTGTCGCTGTTTATCATTCCGGCGGCGTATAAGCTTATCTGGTTGCGCAGGTATAAAAAGCAATAAAGAAATCCCGCCGGTAGCGGCGGGATTTTTATGGAATAAATGTCTAACTCGTCTGGCTGATAAGCTTGCGCCAGACTCTGTTATGCAAAGTAAATAGCAGCATCTTATAGAAAGCGGTAGAGAAGATACAACTGCCGCTAAGCCCAAGCATGACAATACTCACCAGCGCTGCGGTCAGGCTGACGCCCGGAGAAGAACTACCGCTCAGCGCGGCCAGCAGATAGGCTGCCGTTAATACCAGGCTTAGCACCGCCAGCGTAAGATGTAACCGCACGGCGCGCATGCTACCTTTGCCAATCATAAACATCGTCACGCCGTTAATGCCGGCGAACAGCAGGGCGACCAGCACAACCCACACGAATACGCGTTCGGCCGGCTGGCCGAGTGCGGCGAGTACGCCATACCCCAGCCACAGCTGCGGAATGGCGAAACTGACAATTACCCCGAGCGTACTGACCGCCGCTGGAATACCCATGGTATGTAGCCCCACAGGCTTACCCATTTCATCGGCCAGCTGCGTCTTCAGCTGCTGCAGCTGTGTCGGGGCGGCATGGTTTATGCTGGCGGCCACCTCGTTACAGCGTTGCAGGCGACGGGATATTCTTTTAATCATATGAATAATCAACGTTTCAGCCTGTTTCCATGGAAGCAACAAATGATTAAATTTCACCGGCAGACTTTCTCAGCACGGTAATATCCCTCTTAGGCGACTCACCAAACATCCGCGTATATTCCCGGCTGAAATGGGATAAGCTTTCGTAACCGACAGCATAGGCCGCTGTGGTGACATCGTAATGCTCATTCAGCATGAGTCGTCTGGCTTCATTGAGGCGCAGCCATTTCTGATACTGGAGCGGACTCATTCCCGCAAGCTGCCTGAAATGTCGGTGGAAAGAGGGCGTGCTCATCTGAACCCGACTCGCCAGCTCCTCGATGCGTAAAGGCGAAGCAATATGGGTCTTTAACCAGTCGATAGCTTTACCGATACGGTAGCCATGGCCGTCTACTGCTGCAATCTGTCTGAGATGATCGGACCGATCGCTCATTAAAAGCCGGTAATGTATCTCCCGTTGAATCAGCGGGCTGAGAACAGGAATGGCTTCAGGCTCGTCAAGCAATGAAAGCAGGCGGCAGAAAGGCTCAAGCAAAACATCTGTCATGGTTCCTATACCGACACCTGTTCCCGCATCACGTTTTTTCACTGGCGGCAGGCCGCCCTGCGTAATTAATTCCATCAGCACGCGTTGGTCAAGTTTATAGGCTATGCCGACGCACGGCCGAGATGCTGATGCGTGTAACACTTCCGAACTGGCTGGTAAGTCGAGAGAAGTGATCAGGAATTTTTTTGCATTATAGGTATAAGGTTCGCCTCCAACCCACATTATCTTCTCGCCGTCAGCCACCAGAACGATACTCGGTGGAACCAGGCAGCTCACCGGAGGAGCAGGTTCGTTCCGCCGGAATAATTCCAGCCCTTCGACAGCGGTGGGAAAATCACCGGTATCGGGCGTGCGCTGAGCAATATTCCGCGAGAGTTCGTCGAGTCGTTTCTCAACCGACTTGTTTGAAATCATTCTGTAACGCCTCACATTTGTTGCGTCTATGCAACCCCGTCAACTTACCTGTTATTAATACTCAAATATACGGTTTGGCCTCAGGTTAATAGGATCGGGCAAATAATGCAGAGTATTTTAATAACATATTTCTTTAATGATATTCAAAATAGCAACAACGCAACCCGTACCGAATTCGGTTTCTGAAAATTTAATGTAAGGTTTTGATATCATGACGCTAAATTCTTCAACTCGTTTTTTTAATGGTGCACTCCTTGCCGGTGCGATGGCTCTGATTTCAACAGAATCTGCGGTTGCCCAGCCTGCACCAGGCACAGCAGACTCTTCGGCGCGTCTGGTTCAGACGTGGGATAAAACCTTCCCAAGGAGCGACAAAGTGGATCATCAAAAAGTAACGTTTAAAAACCGTTACGGCATTACGCTTGCGGCAGATGTGTATCTTCCTAAAGATCGCGGGAACAAGAAGCTTGCTGCGCTTGTGATTTCCGGGCCTTTTGGCGCGGTAAAAGAGCAGGCCTCTGGTCTCTATGCTCAGACCTTAGCCGAGCGCGGATTCGTGACGCTGGCTTTTGATCCGTCTTATACCGGTGAAAGCAGTGGGGAGCCCCGCAATATCGCGTCACCTGATATCAATACCGAAGACTTTATGGCCGCAGTCGATTTTATTGGACTGCAACCTTATGTGGAACGTGAACGTATCGGTGTCATCGGTATCTGCGGTATGGGGGGGATTGCCCTGAACGCTGCTGCCGTGGATAAACGCGTAAAAGCGGTCGTTGCCAGCACCATGTATGATATGAGTCGCGTGATGTCGAAAGGCTACAATGACAGCGTAACACCGGCACAACGCGAGCAGGCACTCGAGAAGATGAGCCTTCAGCGCTGGGAAGATGCGGCAAAAGGGAAACCGGCCTACCAGCCAGCTTACAATAAACTGAAGGGTGGGGAAGCACAGTTCCTCGTGGACTATGCGGACTACTACATGACCAAACGCGGATATCATCCACGAGCAGTTAACTCTGGCAATTCATGGTCAGTGACAACGCCGATGGCTTTTATGAATTTCCCGCTAATGACCTATATTAAGGAAATTTCTCCGCGCCCAATCCTGTTCATCCATGGCGAAAAAGCGCATTCGCTTTACTTCTCCAGAACGGCATATGAAGCGGCAAATCAGCCAAAAGAGCTTCTGATTATTAAAGATGCCACGCATGTCGATTTATATGATCGTATGGACAAGATCCCGTTCGATAACATCACTGCATTTTTCAACAAAAATCTTAATGAGTAAGCCATAGCACCGTCCGGTGTTTTCAGATGCAGTGTCTCTGCGAGAAAAGACAGACACTGCTCTCCTGGCTGTTACCAGGAGGAAAAATAACCGCCCATGAAAGAGGAGAGTTTTATGCTCTGGAATCCTGAATTATTAGCAAGAATAGATGCGGCTGACGACCTGAAAATCGCTCCGTATCATCCCGACATGAATACGACCGGTACGCCGACATGGATTTGGGAAGTGAAGGTGGATAATCGACTCTTCGTCCGAGCCTATAGTGGTACCCGTTCAAAATGGTATCAGGCTGCATTGTCTCAGCAGGCGGGTAAGATACTGGCTAACGGACAGGAATTCGACGTACTGTTCGCAAAACCATCAGACCCTGAGCTTGAAAGTAAAATTGATCAGGCTTACCAGAAAAAGTACTCCGGCAGCAGCTATGTTTCCGCAATGATAGGGACACGCGCGAAAGCGGCAACGATTGAGATTTTACCTTTAAGTTAACCCCTTAACATAATGCCGGCATACGAAATAGGATGGGGTGCTTAACCCCATGGTTTTATGAGAACCGACCTGGTTCATGAAGTAAGTAATCAGTTAATGAGATTTAACTATTCTGGGTTTGAGGAATATACGTAATTTACTTCAGCACCAGAAACAGTATAACTAACTGTTTTAAATGGATATTAATTAAATGGCGATTCAAACTCACAGTTATGAACTCAGTTTTGGGTCATAACTGTGTTAAACGCTGTCCCTAAATCACTCGATGTTACGCCTGTTGGTTCATGAACTGTTCGTTCTAATTTTGTGATGTGCGTCAGGTTTTAGTGTTCAGTAATATTACCTTTTACTTGATGAGCGATTGCTTAATACCTCTCCGATAACAGGAGCAGCGGTGAATGCGTTTGGCCAGCCAGCGTAAAACGCGGCTTGGGTAACGATCTCCCCAGCTTCCTCAGCAGAAAGTCCATTATCCATCGCTCTGTTGAGGTGATAGCCAATCTGCGCACTCTGTCCGGATGCGATTAACGCGCTGACCGTAATCAGGCTTCTGTCGCGGGGTTTCAGTGCAGGTCTTTGCCAGAGATCCAGGAACAGGGGGTCAGCAGTAAATTTAACCAGGCCTGGAGATATTGGGCCAACATTTTTTTCCACTGTCTCTGAACGCTGCTTTTCTGCTTGCTGATTGAGAGGAAGCAGGTCCGGAGAAGCGTCAGGAAGTGCATCTGCCGTGACGCCACGAGATTCAAATACTGCTTTGGTCACGCTGACGGCTGACATGGCATTTGGCCAACCTGAGTAGAACGCCAGATGGGTAATGATTTCTGATAATTCCGCTGGCGTCACGCCGCTATCGAGAGCGACGTCGATATAGTGCTTAAGCTCGGCAGGCTGGTTGCGGGCAATCAGCATGGCGACGGTCACCACACTACGATCCCTGGGTGAGAGGGCGTCGCGTGCCCACAGATCTTCAGTAATCGCTTCTCGACCAAAGCGCGCAAGAGCCGGTGAGACGGAACGAATATCAGCTTCCGAAATTGTTGAAGGTTCAATTTTCATCATCGCTTTACCTCTTGTTTCCTCAGCAGTAGCAAAATCAGAAATAACAAGCGACATGGCCGCCGCTGCAATTACGCTTTTCATGTTAATCCTCACTGGTCAACGGTGCGGATCCTGTTTGATTCCGCTTTTGTTACGAAGAAATACCGGTTTTACCGGGATAGCGTTCTTACTGACGCTCATATGCGCCGTTTGCCTGAGATAGTCACGGAAGTGTGGCGTTTGTCGGTGCAGTTGATACGCTTCCTCACTGGCGTAAATCTCATAGAAATACCAGCGGTTCGGAGTCTGTGAGTCTGTAGCGGCATACATCGCTAATACGCCTTTCTCTACTTTGAGCGATTCCGCCATTTCGGGCAGGACGATGTTTTTAAATTCGGTCTGAAATTCAGGCTTTACCTCGACGATCACCAGATTATTAATGGTTCGCTCATCCGGTATGATGTGTTTGTCCCCCAGAAATTGGGGCTCCAGAGTGATTTTATTTTTCTGATCGATAATGTCAGGTGCCCGGTCAGCGAATGCCTTGTACGGCTCGGCATCCAGATGTTTACGGTAGGCCACCTCGTTTTCATAAAGCTCGACCATGTATGTCTGACGTGGAATGTCGCTGCGGTGCAGGGCGTACATCGCCAGCGTACCTGCTTCATGATCAACCGAAGCGGAAATCGTCTGTCTGGCTACGTCTGCAAAATCTTTGTCCCGATCGGGCCTGACGCCGAGCTCAAAGATATTCATCACTCGCTTATCCGGCGCGTCCAGTTTTGTTGCAAAGACAGGGCTGCTTATCAGCATGCAAATTGAAAGCATAAGAGTCTTTTTCACGATGATCCTTTTACTGAAATGGCTGTTTAAGACGTTCTATATATAGAGTGACACCATTATTTTTTTTAGAGCAGTAAAGGCTCATTCACTTTTAGACAAAAACTAATAATGGTCGACGGATTTCATTGTGCCCGGTCATCAGGAGCCCGTGAACTACGCCGTGATGCCCAGTAAACGTTCTGCATTGCGAAACGCAATGGCCTCTTTTTCCGCCTTGTTGACGGGCAGACTGTCGATAAATGTTTTTACACCGTCCAGGGTCTGATAGGGGTAATCAACGGAGAACAGGATCCTGTCTGCCCCCATTAATGCGTAGATAAACTGGAAGTGCGGCAGTGTCAGCATACCTGACGGGGTAACGTAAACGTGTTCCTTGAAGGTTCTCGTTAGCGTGCGTGACAGACCCGTTGCAGCCAGCGGAAGGCTGTCATCAAGACGCTGCAGCCAGAAGGGCAGCATCTCCCCCCAGTGGCCACTGATTACCTGCAGGTGGGGATATTTATCAAATGCGCCCGATAACATCAGCCGTAACAAATGGATCCCGGCTTCGTGATGCCAGCCCCAGCCAAACATAGAGAGCCGGGCGTTGACCTCTGCGCTGAAGCCCGTGAAGTAGGCCTGTTGCACGCTTTTAACTGGTAATCCGGGATGAAGATAGAGTGGCACATTCAGTTTATTAAAGCGGGAAAGCAGGGAGTCATAGGCAGGATGATCGAGAAAGCATGAAGAGGGTCGGCCATTCAGAAGTGCCCCCTTAAACCCCAGTTTTTCAACTGCGCGGACAAGCTCTTTTTCAGCCTCTTCCGGCTGTGCCCAGGGAAGTGTGGCAAATGCCGCGAAGCGATCCGGGTGATTTCTTACCGCCCCGGCAAGGCGGTCGTTTGCCGCCGTATTTAATGTTACCGCTTTATCACCGGGAGCCAACTGGGGGAATCCGCCCACAGAGAGGATCTGCAGGGTAATTCCAGCCTCATCCATATCCCTGAGGCGGCGGCTTCCCAAATCAGCGCCTTTCGCGTTTATCAGCGCATTCTTTTCTATCTGCGGCCGGCTTCGGTCAGAATTATGACCATCAGCGACGGTTTTCCCCCAGTCGCCAAGGAAAGGTGCCTGCTCAAGCGCAACAGGCATACACGCTCGCCCTAACTCGCTGTCGAGATAATGTTCTTCGAGGCAAATGATTTTCATATTCTCACCCTTCATACAAAGCAGTAAAAGTGATGCAGATTAGGATCGCCCGGAACAGCCCGTTCGTGAGTGTCATTCATGACAGTCTGTCCCGGACGGGGTTTACACCATCGGTTTTTCCCAGGCGCCTCGTGTATCCACTCTGGTCTCTGTGGCGAGTTGTTCCAGCAGGATGATTTCCTCATCGCGTAACTGGATGTCTGAAGCGCAGGCGGCGTCCAGAACGTGATGGACTTTAGTCGCACCAACGAGGGGAAGGGTACCTTTAGCAATAGCCCATGCGATGGCTATCTGTGCCACGCTGGCATTCCTTTCGGCTCCCATTTTTTTCATGGCGGCGGTTAATCTTTCTATCTGCGGCAGTACTGCGTTATAACTTTCGGCCCGGCCACTCCCGGCAGGCATGGGATGATTTGAATCATAACGACCACTGAGCGCGCCTTGCTCCAGGACCATGTAAGCAAAGAACGTGATGTTATTTTGTCGGCAGTAATCAAGGATCCCGGCCTCTTCAGAGGCGCGATAAAGCAGGCTGTAATGATTCTGTACTGCACTGAGGGAATAACCGGAAGCGTTAAGGATTTCGTTGGCGCGTCTGATTTGTGCCAGATTGTGGTTAGAAACACCTACGCGTTTTACCTTACCGCTTTGTAAAAGTGGGATCAGTCCTGGCGTCCATTTCTCAACGTCGAGGGGATTGTGGATCCAGTAGATATCAATCGCGTCCACGCCCAGGCGTCCGAGGCTGGCCTCAAGCATATCGCTGACAGGCTGTGCTGACTGTTCGTTCGCAATCTGCGGCGTGAATTTGGTGGATAAAATCATATCCTCGCGGGGGAACTGACGGACTAATGCTCCCAGCGCTGCCTCGGAACTCCCCATGCCATATACTGCTGCGGTATCCCAGAGATTGAGACCCTTACTCATGGCCGTGGTGAACACGTCTGCCATCTGAGTATCAGAAAGATGATTGCCGAAGACGGTGTCGCCACCGGCGAAGCCTGTGCCCCAGGACCATGTGCCGAGCGCGACTGAAGGAAGAGATTTCATATTCAGCTCCTGAAAAAAGGCCGGAACGTTGCTGACGTAAACCGGCCAAAGAGGGTGAGTAACGATGAAAGACAGATGAATGAATTAAGTTGGCTGGCGGAGGGCATTTAACAGCGCCACACCGACACCGTGCGCTGAAGCGGGATTCTGCCCCGTGATAAGGCGACCGTCAGTAACCACATTTTCAGACCAGTTCGGGGCTTCATGATGAAGCGCGCCATGCTCGCGGAGTGCAGTCTCAAGCAGGTAGGGAACCACATCTGTGGTGTGAACTTCTTCCTCTTCCTTGTTGGTAAAGGCCGCCACGTTTTTGCCTTTCACCAGGTATTCGCCGCTGCTGAGCTTTGCGTCAACCAGTGCCGCAGGTCCGTGGCAGACGGCTGAGACAATCCCGTCACTTTCATACACTTCGCGGATAATACGCTGGGCATCCTGGCTGTCGCGGAAATCCCACATGGTTCCATGCCCGCCCGCAAAGAAAACGGCGCTGTAATCGGAACCGTTCAGCTCAGATAACGCAGGCGTTGTGGCCAGGCGCTGCTGAAAATCGGTTTCGTTCCAGAACCAGGCGTTGACAGGGTCACTGAGGTCAAATCCATCCACCGGCGGCTGTCCCCCGCGAATGCTGGCTATCGTCGTTTTTAGTCCGGCATCTTCCAGTACTTTCAGCGGATGCGTCAGCTCAGCAAGGAAAAAACCGGTTGGTACACCGGATGCGCCTTTAATCGGATGGCTGGAAACGACACACAGCACGGGTTTATCGGCAGGTTTCATATCGGGCCTCACTCTTTATTTTTAAATTCAGCGGCAAAGAGATTTTCCCAGTTAATAAAGGAGCCAAGCGGAATGCACTCAAAGCTTAATAAGCCTGCTTTTGCCAGCGGGAATTCGGCCATTACGTTCATCGCTTCATCGACAGAGTCACATTCAAGAAAAATAGCGACGCCAGGTCTGTCCTGACGGAAGTAAATGTCGCGGATGAAGCCGGATTTATACAATCCCCAGGCGTGCAGCGCTTCAGCGTTAAGGTGTGGAGCATATTTTTCCAGCGATGCTCCAGGTGCGGGGATATCCAGACATAAAATTCGCATCATATTCTCCTGAACTCAGGTCGTTGTAGAAAGAGATAAAAGTATAAGAGGCGAATTTCACGAAGATTAGAGGGGCATTGACTTAAGCATCTTTAGCCTGTACTTAATAATCAGGCGGAGATTGTTTTAGGAACACATTATGAATAACGCCCTGTATAATCAGATACGCATTTTTCAGAGCATTGCACGTGAGGGCAATATTTCGGCAGCCGCAAGAAAACTGGAAATTACGCCTCCCTCCGTCAGCAATGCGCTTAAATTGCTGGAAGAGCATATTGGCCATCCGCTTTTTGTGCGTACGACCCGCCGTATTGAGCTGACGGAAACCGGGCAGCTGTTGCTGGAACAGACCGCCGCGGCGGTGGAGTCGCTGGAAAATTCGCTTGAAAGCATTCGCGACCAGAATCAGGAGCCCTCTGGTGTGGTGAGAATTACGCTATCGCGTTTTGCCTATCTGTTAATTCTCAAGCCTGCAATGGCGGCATTCTGTCAGCAATACCCGGGTATACAGCTGGAAATTTCGGTTTACGACGGTACCGTGAATATCATCGAAGAGCGTTTTGATCTTGGGATCCGTTTTGGCGATATCCTCGAGGGTGGGGTGGTGGCGCGACCGTTAATGAAATCCTTTCGTGAAGGGTTATATGCATCCTCAGCCTATATTAGCGAGCATGGAACGCCTGAGGTGCCGTCAGACCTCAGTCAACACAAGCTGATTGGCTACCGTTTTATTACTAACAACCGCATCCTTCCATTGATCCTGAACGACCGCGGAGAGCAGTTGACGGTTGAGATGCCCGGGCAGTTAATCAGCAACGATATCGACGTTATGGCTGACGGGATCCGTAACGGGCTGGGAATTGGACGCCTGTTTGAACCCATCTGGCAGTTACAGCCCGACAGGGAGCACTTTATCCCCGTGATGGAGAGTTACTGGAAAACCTACCCGCCGGTCTATCTCTATTACCCTAAAAATGCGGGTAAAACGAAAAGAGTGAAGGCCCTGATTGATTTTCTGATATCCGCTACGGGGCGATAAAGACGATAACGCATCGTCCCGTATGGAAGCGCTATTTCACAACCCCAGCGGCCTGGCCTCCTGTATGAACTCAATCAGAAGGCGAAGCCCGGTCGGCAGTTGCCGGCGGCTTGAATAATAGATATAAAAACCTTCCTCCAGCGGGGACCATTCCGTAAGCACCAGGCGGAGCCGTCCATCCTTCACATAGGGTGCAACAAGAGGCTCCGGAAAATACATCAGGCCGGCTCCACCTAATACGGCCACAAGACCCGTTTCAGCCTGGTTGACCGTGACTGAGCCAGGCACTGTGATTTGGTACGTTTCGCCATCTCGCTCAAGTTCCCAGCGATAAATCCGATCGTCGCCGAGGCGATTGCTAATACAGCGATGGTGCAATAAATCATCCGGATGTTCAGGCGTTCCGTAGCGTTCAAGGTAGTCGGGGGATGCTGCGATAACCCATCGAATATCGGCAGATAAACGCCGGGCAACCATGTCTTCCGGGACGGTGCCACCATAGCGGATACCGGCATCGAAGCCCGCATCAGTGACGTCAACCATACGGTTGCTGGCCACAATATCGATTTCAATATCGGGATAGCGATCCATAAAAGCGGGCATGACCGGCGCAAGCAAAAGATTGGCCGCTTCAACGGCAGCATTGATGCGGATACGTCCGGTAGGGGTATTACGATACCGGTTAAGCGATTCAAGCGCGCCTTCTATCTTGTCGAAAGGCTGAAGGACAGACTGAACCAGTTCTTCACCTGCAGCCGTAGGGGTAACGCTCTTGGTCGTGCGATTAAGGAGGCGAACCCCGAGCCTTGTTTCCAGTCCCTTCAGGGCATGACTAAGCGCTGATGCACTGACACCTAATTCAATCGCCGCACGGCTGAAACTGCGATGACGTGCAATAGCCATGAAATAAATGAGATCGGCGACATCAGCTCTGCTTATTTGCATACAGAATCGTTTTCCTTGTGCGTTAAGGCCCGAATGCGTTGATACGGAAATGATATACACCATAGACCGACCAGGGCTAATCCGTTGCTGAATTTATTTCACAAGTCCATCCACTCATCGCCTCTCACTGAACACGTTGTGCTTCGTTATTCTTGAAAATTATGCGCTCTGGCCGTCGGTCAGGGCGGAATATTCACCTAACGGAGCCGTGTATGAACTATACGCATCTTGGCCGCACCGGCCTGAAAGTCAGCCGCCTTTGTCTCGGAACCATGAATTTTGGTGACGTCACCGACGAGAAAACCAGCGCCCGCATTCTGGATGAAGCGCTTGAGGCGGGTATCAATTTCATTGATACAGCAGACGTGTATGGCACCGAGCAATCACCCGATATCCAGCAAGGTTCGGGGCTGTCTGAAGAGATTATTGGTCGCTGGCTCCAGCAGGGGGGCCGCCGTGACCGTATCGTTCTGGCGACGAAAGCCTATCAGCCTATGGGACCGGGTCCGAACGATCGCCGTCTTTCTGCTTACCATATTCGCAAGGCCTGCGAGGACAGTTTGCGACGGCTTAAGACCGACCATATTGACATCTATCAGATGCATCACATCGATCGCTATACACCATGGGAAGAGGTCTGGCAGGCCATGGAGCTCCTTGTTCAGCAGGGAAAAGTGCTTTATATCGGTAGCAGCAATTTCGCAGGCTGGGACATTGCGACTGCGCAGTCAGTGGCCACGGCCCGCCATTTCCTGGGCCTGGTTGCTGAGCAAAGTCTCTACAATCTGACTGCCCGAACTGTTGAGCTGGAGGTCATTCCCGCATGCCGTCATTTTGGCCTGGGACTGATTCCCTGGAGTCCACTTGCCGGAGGGTTGCTTGGCGGCGTACTGAAAAAGATGGCCAGCGGGCGCCGTGCGAGGCCCGCGTTTGCCCGTCTAATCGAACAGTATCGTCCGCAGCTGGAAGCCTACGAAGGATTATGTGAGGACCTCGGCGAAACCCCTTCCGATGTGGCGCTTGCGTGGCTCCTGCAGAATCCTGTCGTTACTGCGCCACTTATCGGGCCTCGTACGGTCGAGCAACTCCGGGAGGCGCTTCACGCAACGACAATCACGCTATCAGACGACACCATGAGCTGTCTCGACGAAATCTGGCCCGGACCCGGGGGAGAAGCGCCCCAGGCTTATGCCTGGTAATGACCAAATTAATGAATCCTTTCTTCGCTATAGGGAGTTCCAGTTTATGAGCAAGATGATGCATGACCAGCATTCTGCTTCCGTACCCGCTTCCCGGGATCGTCGCAATTTTCTGATCGCCGGCGCCGGTCTGGCGTTGGCCGCCACCACCCTTGGCAGGAGCGGAGCAGTGATGGCTAAACCGGCTGGTCAGGACACGTCGGGCGCCCCTTCGGGTGCTGTTCCCGTCCAGAAGGAGACCTTAATCACGCGTAAACTCGGCTCGCTGGAGGTTTCAAGCATGGGACTCGGGTGTCTGCCTATGGTGGGGTATTACGGCGGTGGTCCGCGCGATCGTAAAGCCATGGTTTCGCTCATCCGGGCCGCCTTCGAACAAGGCATCACGTTCTTTGATACTGCCGAGGTGTATGGCCCCCATCTCAGTGAAGAATTTGTCGGGGAAGCACTGGCCCCCGTTCGCGATCGTGTGGTGATTGCCACTAAGTTCGGTTTCGGCGTGGAGGAGGGGAAGCCAACCTCACTCAACAGCCATCCTGACCATATTCGCCGTGCCGTAGAGGGCTCGCTGAAGCGTCTGAAAACGGACCATATCGATCTTCTTTATCAGCATCGCCCCGATCCGAATGTGCCGATTGAGGATGTGGCGGAAACCGTGAAGGCGTTGATCCAGGAGGGTAAAGTGAAACACTGGGGATTGTCGGAAGCGAGTGCCAGGACAATCCGCCGCGCACATGCGGTACTCCCTGTGACTGCAGTACAGAGTGAGTATGCCATGTGGTGGCGTGAACCGGAGACGCGGATATTTCCAACGCTCGAAGAGCTGGGTATCGGCTTTGTACCTTACTGCCCGACCGCCCGGAGTTTCCTTGCCGGGGCAGTCAATCCAAGCCAGCGGTTCGACAGCACAGATCGGCGGCATAACCTGCCACGCTTCCAGCCCGATGCCCTGGCCAAAAACATGGTACTGCTTGAATTCGCGCAGTCGTGGGCCCGCCGCAAAAACACCACTCCGGTTCAGTTCGCGCTGGCCTGGGTGATGGCTCAGCGGCCATGGATAGTCCCCATCCCGGGTACGACGCAATATCCGCACCTGATAGAAAATAGCGGTGCACCGCAAGTCCGGTTGACGGACAGCGAGTTACGCGAAATCGATGCAGCGCTTGCCAGGATCCCATTGCAGGGCGGTCGCGCAGATCCGTTTACCGAAAGTCAGTTTGATAAAAGTTAAACGGTGATGGCCACCTTAGCGCCTGGTGGAGCGATGATTTTTCGAACGGGCGCATTCGCGTCTGCACCGCTTCCAATTTCACATTAGTGTCCGGGAATGATTGGCCTGAGAGACCCGGCAACGCCGGGCCAGGGGAGGGCATTAACAGTCCTGTATTGCTGAAGGCGGCGTGAGTGAAG